>NZ_WWCX01000064.1:0-35703 GCF_009857655.1 Duganella vulcania | reverse complement strand
CCGTCGCCATCGTGGCGGCCGGCATGGCGCCGGGCCAGCGTGGCGGCGCGATTGTGCTGACGGCGGCCAGCCTGCCGGGTCAGACCGGGCACGTGGACGGCACCGCGCGCACGGCGCAACCCGGCGCGGAATTGCCGGGCATGCTCAATTTCGGCCCCTACCTGCCGCTGTCCAGCGGCACCTACCGCGTCACGCTGCGCTACCGCAGCGCCGCGCCCGCGACCGAACCGGTCTCCCTGTTCGATGTCTACGACACGGCGGCGGGCCGGTCGCTGCTGGTGCGCGGCCTGAACGGAACGGAAGACACGGTGCAGGAAGTGACGCTGCCGTTCGCCGTGGCCCCATGGCAGGGCGGAGCACGGCTGGAGTTCCGCAACAACTGGACCGGCAAGCGGCCGCTCACGCTGTACGAAATCCGCGTCACGCCGGGCTGAGCCGGGGTGGGCGTTACAGCTTGAGCTTCTTGAACACGCGCTCCGGCACCAGCTTAATCAGCGTCATGATGCCCCACCAGAACCACGGCGTGTAGATCACGTCCCGCCCGCGTTCGACCGCGGCCACGATGGCCGCGGCCACCGCTTCCGGCGTCGCCCACAGCGGCCCCTTCTTGAACGAGGCCGTCATCGGCGTATCGACAAAGCCCGGCTTGACGGTCAGCACGCGCACGCCGGCCGGATGCAGGCGGTTACGCAAGCCCTGCAGGAAAATCGCCAGCGCACCCTTGGCGGTGCCGTACACATAGTTGGACTGCCGGCCGCGGTCGCCGGCCACCGAGCCGATCACGGCCAGGGTGCCGTGGCGCTGCGCCTCGAAGCGGTTGGCCAGCAAGGTCAGCAGCGACATCACGCTGATGGCGTTGGTGTTCAGCTCGCGCAGCGCGGCGGCGAAATCCTGTTCGCACAGCTTCTGGTCGCCCAGCGTGCCGTGCGCGATCAGCACCGTGTCCAGGCCGCCCAGCGCGGCGGCGGCCGCGTCGATGGCGGCCGCGTGCAGCGCGAACTCGTTCACATCGAGCACGCCATGGCGGGCCACCGGGGCGCCGCGCACCGCCAGGTCGGCGGCCAGCGCGGACAGGCGTTCCTCGTCGCGGCCCAGCAGGTAAAGCGCGTGGCCCTGGGCGGCCCACTGGCGGGCGGCGGCCTGGGCGATCGCCGAACTGGCGCCGATAATCAAGATTTTTTTCATAAGAGTCCTAGACGGCGGGATTGGGTGGAGGCGAAACGCCCGTGCGCGTGCCATTGCGCGCGCACCTGCTCGAACTCCTGCCAGCGCGGATAGCCGCGGCGGAAGGTCTCGGCGCTCATGCGGGCGTCCTTGGCCAGGTACAGGCGGCCGCCGTGCTCGAGCACGATGCGGTCGAGGTGGTCAAGCAGCGCGAACACGGCCGGCTCGACCTTGAAATCCAGCGCCAGCGTATAGCCTTCGATGGGGAACGACAAATGGTGGGCGTTGGCCGGCCCGAAAGCCTTGAGCACGGCCAGGAAGGAGCCGCGGCCGGAGTCGGCGATGGCGGCCAGCACGGCGCGCATGCCGGCGGCGCCGGCCTGGCGCGGCAGGGCGAACTGGTACTGCAGGAAGCCGGCCTTGCCGTACAGGCGGTTCCAGCCGGACAGCGCGTCCAGCGGATAAAAGAACGGCGTATATGGCACGCGGCGCGTGCTGCGCTGGCGCAGCACGCGGTGGTAGTACAGCGTGTTGAAGGCCTGCACGCTGGCGCGGTTCAGCAGCCCGGCCGGCAGGTCGAACGGCACCGGCAGCGCGCCCTTCTCCGGCGCCACCAGCTCGCCGGCGGGCGCGTGCTCGCCAAGCATCAGCAGCGACCGGCCCAGGCTGGCGCCGCGCGCCAGGCAATCGATCCACGCCACCGAGTAGGTGCTGGCGCCGTGCTGCTCGAAGGCGGCCAGCGCGCTGTCCAGGTTGGGCGCCTTGATGGTGGTTTCGATGACGTCGCTCGACGGCACCCGCTTGAGCTGCACGGTGGCCGCCAGGATCACGCCGGTCAGGCCCATGCCGCCGCAGGTGGCGTGGAACAGCTCGGGATGCGCGGCGGGCGAGACGGTCACCCGCTCGCCGTTGCCCAGCAACAGATCGAGCTCACGCACATGGGTGCCGAAGGTGCCGTCCACATGGTGGTTCTTGCCGTGCACGTCGCTGGCGATGGCGCCGCCAAGCGTGACGTAGCGCGTGCCCGGCGTGACCGGCAGGAACCAGCCGCGCGGCACGAAGGTGCGCAGCATGGTGTCGAGCGTGACGCCGGCGGCGCAGCGCACCAGCCCGGTCTCGGGGTCGAAGGCAATGAACTGGTCGAGCTGCCCCATCGCCATTACCTGCGGCGCCAGCGCGCTGTCGCCGTAGGCCCGGCCCAGGCCGCGCGCGATCAGCGTCCCGTCCGCGGCGGCCGCGCGCAGGCGCTGTGCGCACTGGCCGGCCGACAGCGGCAGCAGCAGGCGGGCCTCCTGCCTCGGGTAGCGGCCCCAGCCTTCAAGCACGGTCACGCCGCCCCCGCCATCGGCGCGGCCGGCGCGACAAACACATAGCGCTTGTCCAGCTGGTATTTGATCAGGTTGCCGATGGTCAGGCCCAGCGCGCCGCCGACGTAGCGCATGGCGTCGGTGCCGTACAGATGCGAAAAGGCGAACTCGACGCCCCAGAACACCGCCGTGGTGACCACGCCCATCACGCTGTAGAGCACGAACAGCTTGCCGTCGTGCGCCAGGCTGTCCGACTCGAAGCCGAAGATGTGGCGCTTCTCCAGCAGGTATTTGACCGGCAGGCCGGCGCCGGTGCCCACCAGGATGGACAGCGGCACGGCGTACGGGCCATGATAAATCCAGATCACCACGGCCTGGCAGCCGATGTTGATCGCGGTGGCGATCAGGGCGAACACCGCGTACAGCGCGGCAAGGCGGGCGTCGCCGCGCATCACAGCGCCCTCGCCAGCACGAACACGACGGCCAGCAGCGCGCCGACCAGCCAGCTGACGCGGTCCTTGATCGCGAACACGATGGGGTCGTCGTGCATCTGGCCGCGGTGGGCGATCAGCCAGGCGCGCGAGATCCAGTACAACATCAGCGGGCACGCCAGCCAGATCAGCGTCGGGTGCGCGTACAGCCGCGCCGTGCGCGCGTCCTGGATGTAGAACGCCAGCACCAGCACGGCGATGTAGCCGGCGTTGCTGCCCAGGCTGGAGACCAGCTCCAAATCCTGCTGCACATAGCCGCGTCCGCGCAGCGGCTGGCTCTGGCCGGCCTGGCGGGCCGCGTGCAGCTCGCTGTAGCGCTTGATGAAGGCCAGGCTGAGGAAGACAAACATCGAGAACGACAGCAACCAGAACGACAGTTCCACCGAGACCGCGAAGGCGCCGGCGACGATGCGCAGCGTGTACAGCGCGGCCAGCGACAGCACGTCCACCACCGGCACCTGCTTGAGCCGGAACGAGTAGGCCAGCGTCAGCGCAAAATACACGGCCAGCGCGCCAATGAAGCGCGGCGGCAACGCCAGCGCGGCCAGCCCGGCCCCGGCCGCCAGCAGCAGCGGCCAGACCAGCCAGCCCGCCGCCAGGCTCAGCTGGCCGGACGCGAACGGGCGGCGGCGCTTGCGCGCGTGGTGGCGGTCGTCGCCGACGTCGACCAGGTCGTTGAGCAGGTAGACGCTGGACGCGGTCAGGCTGAACACCACCAACGCCAGCAGCGCGCGCATGACGCTCAGCGCGTCGCCGTACTGGTGGGCCGCCAGCAGCGGCATCAGCACCAGCAGGTTCTTCAGCCACTGGTGGGGCCGCATGGCGCGCAGCAGGCCGGCCAGCGGCGACAGCCGGCCGTCGCCCATCACGCGGCCGAGGTTGCCATGCTGGCGGGCCGCCGCGATCAGGCGCGGCGAGCGGCTGACCACGTGGGCCCTGGCGGCGCCGCGCCAGATGGCCACGTCGGGCCAGTCGTTGCCGACATATTCATAGCCGCGCTCGCCAAAGCGGGCCACCAGCGCGTCGCGCTTGGCGTGCGACTTCAGATTGGTGGCGGCGTCCGAGCCCAGCACCTCGTCGAACAGGCCGAGGTGGCCGGCCACGCCGTCGGCCAGCGTCTGGTGGCTGGCGGTGGCCAGCACCAGGCGGCGGCCGCGCTGCTTTTCCGCGCGCAGCCAGGCCAGCAGTTCCTCGTTATACGGCAGCGACGCCAGCTCCACCCGGGTGTCCTGCGCCAGGCGGGCCTTGAGCGTGGACCGTCCGGCGGCCAGCCAGCCGAGCAGGCTGCCGGCACGCCACGGCTGTTCGACCAGGAAGCTGCTGGCGGTCTCGACCAGCAAGTCGGTCTTGATCAGCGTGCCGTCGAGGTCGACGACCAGCGGCAGGTCGTCGGCGCCGGAAACATCGGGCGGGGGCATGGGGTGGCTCAGGGACATAAAAGGCGGGGCGTGACCTTAAAAATCCGGCAACCATAGCATTTTTGCAGCTAAATGACAACCAGCGCTCCGCATGCCGGGGAAACCGGCAGTGCGCGGGCACGCTGGCCGTCAATGTTCCGGCACGTGAATGCTGGCCTTGATGTGTTTGAGGTGGGCGACGATGGTGAAGGTCATCACCACCAGCAGCGACCATGAACTCCATTTGTTCACATGCACCGCCGACCAGGCGCCCAGCTGGTTGGGATAGCGCCACACGCCCCAGAAGGTGCTGAGGTTTTCAGCCAGCCAGATGAAGAAGCCGATCAGCACGAAGGCCAGCAGCACCGGCATGCGGCGCTCGCGGTCCAGCGGCCGGAACACCACCGTGGTGCGGGCGTACAACCCCAGCGCGCAGGCCGCCAGGTACCAGCGGTAGTCGCCGATGTAGTGGTGGGTGAAGAAGTTCACATAGATCAGTACGGCGATCAGCACCGCCATCCAGTACGGCGGATGATGACGGATGCGCAGGTCGAACAGGCGCCAGGCCTGGATGATGTAGCTGCCCACCGCCGCGTACATGAAGCCGGAGAACAGCGGCACACCCCACAGCTTGGTGTACGCGAAGTCGGGATAGCTCCACGACTGGATCGCCCCGGACACCTTGAACACTTCCAGGCCGAAGCCGACCGCGTGGAACAGGCTGACCGCCTTGAGCTCGTCCCAGGTTTCCAGTCCGCTCCACGCCATGCCCAGCTGAATGGCCAGCGCCGCCACCAGCAGCACGTCGTAGCGGGGCAAGCCCAGCAGGCCGGCGCGCGGCACCAGCAGCACGGCGCTGAAGAACAGCGCGACGAACAGGCACGCCCTCGCCTCCTTCAGGCCGAAGTACAGGAACTCGCGCACGAAGCGCGGCCAGCCGCGCAGGCCCGGACGGTCCGAGTGGTCGAGCAGGTGGAGGTCGAGCGCAGCAAGCATGGCGTCACGGTTGAGGTTTTGGCAAGCGACTCTAACGCCGTGGCGGGCATCTGTCCAGCGGCAACAGGCGAAAAAAAACCAGGCACGGATGCCTGGTTTTTCACACTACGGGTTCTAAGCGATTAGAACGAGTAGGAAGCGCTCGCGCCGAAGGTGCGGAACTGCGGCGTGGTGAACGTGTCACGATAGTTCACTTGGGCGTCCTTGTTCAACACGTTGTTGATGTACAGAGCCAGTTTCACGTTCTTGATGCCGGTGTACGCCAGGTTGTAGTCCACCGTGGTGTTGCTACGCACGCGTTCGCATGCTGGCATGTTGGCGGCGCTGACATTGCTCGACGAGCAGTAGGTCTCGTTGTCGTCACTGTTCAGGCTGTAGCCACCGGTGTAGTTGACGGTGACGCCGTGGTCCAGAGGACCGGCTTTCAGCGAGGCACGCAGCTTGGTGCGCAGACGGCCGCCGGTGTCGTAGTTGCCGGCCGAGTTCATACCGTAGGCGCCGTCGGCGACCTGGTAGACCTGGTAGTTCAGCGCGTAGGTACCTTCCAGCTTCAGACGCAGATCGCCCACGTTCGGGATCTTCACGCGGCCGGACATGTCGAAGTCGAAGCCCGATGCCTTGGTCTTGCCACTGTTGACGTACGGGTTGTAGACCAGGCCCAGCTTGCCGATGCCCTGGAAGTTGGTGGTGTTGCCCGGTACGTACTTCTGGACCAGGGCCAGGAACTCGTTGTCCGCCGCGGTGCTGTCCACGCGCAGCAACTGGCCAGCCGGCAGAGAAGCTTCGCTTTTCAGAACGTCGCCGATCGTGCGGGTGCCGATTTCGTCCTTGCGCTCGATATTGTAGTAGTCGAGTGCCAGGGTCCAGTTCTTGACCGGTTCAAATACCAGGCCCAGCGTGTACGAACGCGAGGTTTCCGGCTTCAGGTCAGGGTTCGACTTGGTGAAGCTCGGCACCGATGCCTTGCAATCGTTGCCCAGGAAGGTGTTGGCGGCCGCCTTGTCGGTGGTGGTCGCGTTCGGCGCTTTCTGGACCATGTCATTCAACTGCGTGGCGATCGGGCAGCGACGCAGGTCGTTGACCAGCGTGTAGACCGCGCTACGGCCCAGGCCGTTACCGGATTCGACGATGTTAGGCGCACGGAAACCACCCGAAACCGTACCGCGCAGCAGCAGGGTTTCGGTGGCGTTGAATTTCAGGCCAACCTTGGGCGAAACGTGGGTTTCGGTGCCGCTGGTTTTGTCGGCGCGCAGAGCGGCGCTCATTTCCAGCGATTTGAGCACTGGAACGGTCGCTTCGGTGAACAGCGCATAGTGGCTGACGGTGTCCTTGACTTGCAGGCCGAAGATACCGACCAGGTCGCCGCGCAGCACGTTGTCCGAGCTCGCCATTTCATACGATTCGCGACGCAGGTCGGTACCGACCGCAACGCTCAGAGGACCAGCCGGCAGCTGGGCAACCGCGCCGGACACGGTGGCGTCGAAGAAGGAAATCTTCGATTTACCCTTGGTGGTACGGACCGGGAACATCGACTCCAGCAGGGCCGGATCGTTCTTCTGGCCGAACTTGTAAGTGTTGTTCAGGATCGCGTCGGTGTAGCCCTTGGCGCTGGTCGCGCGGGTGGACTTGGTGGCCGACGAGGTCATGTAGCCAGCCGCCGATTTCCAGTCGTAATCGCCGATGCTGCCGGTCAGGGCCAACATGGCGCGGGTCTGGTCGGACTCGGTGCGGTTGAAGTTGAAGCCGTTGCCGGTGTCCATCAGACGGGCGCGCAGCTCGATCGGCTGGGAATTGATATTGCCGTTGTTGCCAACTGGCAGCTTCGGATAGAAGAACGGACCGACCATCTTGCCGTCGATCGCGTTATACCAAATGTTGGACGAGGTGGTCGAGAACGTGGACAGTGGTGCGACGAGGTAATCGTTGGTCGCGCCGGCGGTGGTGATTTCAAAGTTGGCGTCGATATTGGCGCCGATCTTGAAGTGGGTGTTGCTCATCGCCGCGTAGCGCTTGTTGTTGGTCGTCAGACCGGTGTACGGCAGCGGGTCGAATTTGCACAGCTTGTCGGCCGGGTCGATCTGGTCGGCCGGGCAGCCAGGACGGGCAACGATCTTGGCGCTGTTGAAGAAGTAGTTGCCGGTCGGCGAGTACTGGCTCTTGGCATCCCAGGTCGAGTGGCCCGGGGTCTGACGGTACCAGTCAGGGTACTTGTCGCGCATTTCACCCATGGTGTAGCCGTCGCGCTTGTAGCCTTCGAAGGTCAGGTAGGTGTTGAAGCCTTGCTTGTCGATGTCGCCGTAGCCGTAGATCGCCGAGGCGCTGCGGTTGCGGTTGTCCTGGAAGCCGTCGGCGGTCTCGTAGTTGACCGTGACCTTGCCGCCTTCGAAGTCCTTGCGCAGGATGATGTTGATTACGCCGGCGACGGCGTCGGAACCGTAGATCGCCGAGGCGCCGTCTTTCAGGATCTCGATGCGCTCGACGGCGTCGGTCGGGATCGCGTCCAGGTTGGTGAAGTTTTCCTGGGCGCCGTCAGCCAGGCCGTAAGGCGCGATGCGGCGGCCGTTGACCAGGACCAGGGTGGAGACTTTGCCAAGGTTGCGCATTTCGATGCCGGAAGCGCCGGTGGCGAAGCTGCCCGAGCTGCTCGATGCCGAGTTGAGGTTGGTGGCGGTGGCGCTGGACGAACGCAGCAGGCCCAGGATGGTGTGCTGGCCGGTGCGCTCGATGTCGTCGCGGCTCAGGATCTGCACCGAGGCGGCGGCTTCGAGCTGGGTGCGCTTGATGCTGGAACCGGTGATTTCGACGCGTTGGAGTTTTGGTTCGGCTTCAGCGGCTTCCTGTGCGTAGCCGTGCTGCGAGTAAGCGATGGTCAATGCGAGTGCGATCGCACTTTTTTTAAAAAGTGTGTTTTTCAAGAACTGCTCCCAGATGTGGTGTATTTAATCTGCGCGTTCGCTATTGCCCATCAGGGGTAAAGATGAACTTAGCTTTTCACGTCTACCCGCAAATTTCGCACAAGCTTGGTGCGGACACAAGAGTTACAGTCCGTTACATTACTATTTAGTTAGTTTGCATATGAATTTGTTGTTTTTCGGAACAATTACGTTATGAATATTCATACAAAAAAACAATGGGGCCGGGCGTGTTCGCGGTGGCGAACAGGCCCGGCCCCATCATCAGCTGGCGGCGGAAGAACTGCTCCGCCGGCCGGCTTGAAAGCGATTATTGCAGCTTGATTTCGACGTCAACACCAGCTGGCAGGTCCAGCTTCATCAGTGCGTCAACGGTCTTGTCGGTTGGGTCGACGATGTCCATCAGGCGCTGGTGGGTGCGGATTTCGAACTGGTCGCGCGAGGTCTTGTTGACGTGTGGCGAACGCAGAACGTCGAAACGCTGGATGCGGGTTGGCAGTGGGACTGGGCCCTTGACCACGGCGCCGGTGCGCTTGGCGGTGTCAACGATTTCCAGTGCGGACTGGTCGATCAGCTTGTAGTCGAAAGCCTTCAGGCGGATACGGATTTTTTGATTGGTAACGGACATGATATTTCCTCAAAAGAGCGAACTGACAACTATGTAGCGTCAGCAATGTTTAAAAGAACGAGTTACTACTGGAACGGCCGACATGGTATCACACCATGCCGGCCGTGTTTCAAACCGCGCTTAAAAATTAAGCGATGATTTTAGCAACAACGCCTGCACCAACGGTACGGCCGCCTTCGCGGATAGCGAAGCGCAGACCTTCTTCCATCGCGATCGGGTTGATCAGCTTGACGGTGATCGACACGTTATCGCCTGGCATAACCATTTCTTTGTCCGCTGGCAGTTCGATCGAACCGGTCACGTCAGTCGTACGGAAGTAGAACTGTGGACGATAGTTGTTGAAGAACGGGGTGTGACGGCCGCCTTCGTCTTTCGACAGAACATAGATCTCGCCGGTGAAGTGGTTGTGTGGCTTGATCGAGCCTGGCTTGGCCAGAACTTGACCACGTTCCACGTCTTCACGCTTGGTGCCGCGCAGCAGCAGACCAACGTTGTCGCCAGCTTGACCTTGGTCCAGCAGCTTGCGGAACATTTCCACGCCGGTGCAGGTGGTTTTGACGGTGTCTTTGATGCCGACGATTTCGATCTCTTCGCCGACCTTGATGATGCCGCGCTCGATACGACCGGTCACAACGGTACCGCGACCCGAGATCGAGAACACGTCTTCCACTGGCATCAGGAAGGCGCCGTCCACTGCGCGCTCTGGCGTAGGGATGTACGAATCCAGTGCTTCGGCCAGGGCCATGATGGCTTGCTCGCCCATTGGGCCGGTGTCGCCGTCCAGCGCCATACGGGCCGAACCTTTAACGATCGGCAGGTCGTCGCCTGGGAAGTCGTACTTCGACAGCAACTCGCGCACTTCCATTTCAACCAGCTCCAGCAGTTCTGCGTCGTCGACCAGGTCGCACTTGTTCAGGAACACGATGATGTATGGAACGCCAACTTGACGGGCCAGCAGGATGTGCTCGCGGGTCTGTGGCATTGGGCCGTCAGCTGCGGAGCAAACCAGGATCGCGCCGTCCATCTGTGCCGCGCCGGTGATCATGTTTTTGATGTAGTCGGCGTGGCCTGGGCAGTCAACGTGAGCGTAGTGACGGCCAGCGGTTTCGTATTCAACGTGTGCGGTGTTGATGGTGATGCCGCGTGCTTTTTCTTCTGGAGCAGCGTCGATCTGGTCGTAGGCTTTAGCTTCGCCGCCGAATTTCTTCGACAGAACGGTTGCGATCGCAGCGGTCAGGGTGGTCTTGCCGTGGTCGACGTGGCCGATGGTGCCGACGTTGACGTGCGGCTTGGTCCGTTCGAATTTCTCTTTTGCCATTTTATTCTTCCTTAGAACAATGTTTTAAATTTGCCGCCGGAGGATCTCCCCGGCGGCAATAGATACTGATTACTTAGCTTTAGCGGTAACGATCGCGTCGATAACGTGCTTAGGCGCTTCCGAGTAGTGCTTGAATTCCATCGTGTAGGTCGCACGGCCTTGCGTTGCGGAACGCAGGGTGGTCGAGTAACCGAACATTTCCGACAGAGGCACTTCAGCTTTGATGATCTTGCCACCGCCGCCTGGGATTTCGTCCATGCCCTGCACCATACCGCGGCGGGACGACAGGTCGCCCATCACGGTACCGGCGTAGTCTTCCGGCGTTTCCACTTCCACAGCCATCATTGGCTCCAGGATGACTGGCGACGCTTTGCGGCAGCCTTCCTTGAATGCCATCGAAGCGGCCATCTGGAACGCGTTTTCGTTCGAGTCCACGTCGTGGTACGAACCGAAGAACAGCGTGACCTTGACGTCGACCACTGGGTAGCCAGCCAGAACACCGGTGTTCAGGGTGCCGCGCACGCCTTTTTCCACCGCAGGGATGTATTCGCGAGGAACGGTACCGCCCTTGATCGCGTCAACGAATTCGAAGCCCTTGCCTGGTTCTTGCGGTTCGATCTTCAGAACCACGTGACCGTATTGACCACGACCACCCGACTGCTTGACGAACTTGCCTTCGGATTCTTCGCAGGTCTTGCGGATCGTTTCGCGGTACGCAACCTGTGGCTTGCCGACGGTCGCTTCCACGCCGAATTCGCGCTTCATACGGTCGACGATAATTTCCAGGTGCAGCTCGCCCATACCACCGATGATGGTCTGGCCCGACTCTTCGTCGGTCTTGACGCGGAACGAAGGATCTTCCTGAGCCAGACGGTTCAGTGCCAGACCCATTTTTTCCTGGTCAGCCTTGGTTTTTGGTTCCACAGCCTGTTGAATCACTGGCTCTGGGAAGACCATTTTTTCCAGGGTGATGATCGAGGTCGGATCGCACAGGGTTTCGCCGGTGGTCACGTCTTTCAGACCAACCGCGGCGGCGATGTCGCCGGCGCGCACTTCTTTGATCTCTTCGCGCTGGTTGGCGTGCATCTGCAGAATACGACCCAGACGCTCTTTACGGCCTTTGACCGAGTTGTACACGGTGTCGCCCGAGTTGATCATGCCGGAGTACACGCGGAAGAAGGCCAGCTGGCCAACGAACGGGTCGGTCATGATCTTGAACGCCAGCGCCGAGAATTTCTCCTCGTCGGAAGCTTTACGGGTTGCAGGCTCGTCGTGCTCGTCGGTGCCCTTGACGTCGTCGATGTCCAGCGGCGATGGCAGGAACTCGATGACCGCGTCCAGCATGGCCTGTACGCCCTTGTTCTTGAAAGCGGTACCGCACATCATCGGCACGATCTCGGAAGCGATGGTGCGATCACGCAGCGCTTGCTTGATTTCGGCTTCGGACAGGTCGCCCTCTTCCAGGTACTTGTTCATCAGGTCTTCGTTCGCTTCAGCAGCGGCTTCAACCATCTTCTCGCGCCACTCGGCGGCCGAATCGGCCAGCTCTGCAGGGATATCGACGTAGTCGAACTTCATGCCCTGGGAAGCGTCGTCCCAGATGATGGCTTTCATCTTGACCAGGTCGATCACGCCCTTGAAGTTTTCTTCAGCGCCGATCGGGATCTGGATCAGGACCGGGTTGGCCTTCAGGCGAGCGCGCATCTGCTCGTAGACCTTGAAGAAGTTGGCGCCGGTACGGTCCATCTTGTTGACGAAGGCCAGACGTGGCACTTTGTACTTGTTGGCCTGACGCCATACGGTTTCCGACTGAGGCTGTACACCGCCCACTGCGCAGTAAACCATGCAAGCACCATCCAGCACGCGCATCGAGCGTTCAACTTCAATGGTGAAGTCAACGTGGCCCGGGGTGTCGATGATGTTGATGTGGTGCTCAGGGAAGTTGTTAGCCATACCCTTCCAGAAGCAGGTGGTCGCTGCCGAGGTAATGGTAATGCCGCGCTCTTGTTCCTGTTCCATCCAGTCCATGGTGGCGGCGCCATCGTGAACTTCACCGATCTTGTGGTTCACGCCCGTGTAGAACAGAACGCGCTCGGTGGTGGTGGTCTTACCTGCATCGATGTGAGCGGAGATACCGATATTGCGGTAGCGCTCGATGGGGGTCTTGCGGGCCATAATTAATCCTAAATCGTTTAATGGACAAAACCGAGCGCCATTTTTGGTGACAAAAATGAGCCCGGCCTCGAACAACGGATAACAGCCAGACCAAGAAGGATCTGGCCGATTTTATTAGAAGCGGAAGTGCGAGAACGCCTTGTTCGCTTCAGCCATACGGTGAACTTCGTCACGCTTCTTCATCGCACCGCCGCGGCCTTCAGCCGCTTCCATCAGCTCACCGCCGAGGCGTTGTGGCATGGATTTTTCGCTGCGCTTGTTGGCAGCTTCACGCAGCCAGCGCATGGACAGGGCCATACGACGCACTGGGCGCACTTCGACCGGCACCTGGTAGTTTGCACCACCGACGCGACGGGATTTGACTTCAACCAGTGGCTTGGCGTTGTTGATCGCGGTAGCGAACACTTCCAGCGGGTCTTTGCCCGACTTGGCGGCGATGTGCTCGAAGGCACCGTAGATGATGTTTTCTGCGACCGATTTTTTACCGGACAGCATCAGAACGTTCACGAACTTCGCGACATCCGTGTTGCCGAATTTTGGATCCGGCAGAATCTCGCGCTTGGGTACTTCACGACGACGTGGCATATCAATTCCTTTCAATCTTCAGTTGAGGTGCGCAGATATGGGATTCGCACTCTCGCGGAGGGCCATCATAGCCATCCACTTACTCGACCACTGCGGTCGATTACATTCACTTAGTTAGCTGCCACTGAGCGAAAACTTTTAATGCAGATTACTTCTTGGCTTGCTTGGCACGCTTGGTACCGTATTTCGAGCGAGCTTGCTTACGGTCTTTAACGCCCTGGGTATCCAGTGCACCGCGAACCATGTGGTAACGCACACCTGGCAAGTCTTTTACACGACCGCCGCGCAGCAGAACAACGCTGTGCTCTTGCAGGTTGTGGCCTTCACCGCCGATGTACGAAATCACTTCGAAACCGTTGGTCAGACGCACTTTGGCCACTTTACGCAGAGCCGAGTTAGGCTTCTTAGGAGTGGTGGTGTACACACGGGTGCAAACACCGCGCTTTTGCGGGCTGTTTTCCAGCGCCGGCGATTTGCTTTTCACGGTCAGGGCGACGCGTGGATTGCGAATCAGTTGATTGATGGTTGGCATCGTTATAAACCCAACAAAATTACAACATTAATAACCCGGACAGCTGTCCGGCGACTAAAACCTCGTCCCTATCTACGGACACAACGGAGGCGCGAATAGCCACTCGCATGGAGCGGCCTGAAACAGCGTATACGATGTGCAGAATAAATTGAGAACTCGCGAGTATAGACGTGGTTGGGACACCAGTCAATCTATTTCGCGGCGGAATGCGGCCTTGGCGGGTACGCAAACACTAGCTGAAAGGTCAAGAAACACTTGATAATAGCAGACTGTCTTTCATTATTCTTCCCTATGCGATCTTTGCTGCGCCCCGCCCCGCTGTTTGTGCTTATCAGCTACCTGCTGCTGTCGCTGGTGCCCTGCGTGCCGCTGCTGCTGGGGCGGCAGGTGCCGGAGCTGGGCCACATCCTGCTGGTCGAGCTGCTGACCTGGACCGCCGTGTGGGGCGTGCTGCAGCGCCCGGCCTGGTTCCACTGGCTGCTGATCCCGGCCTTCCTGGCGCTGCCGACCGAGATCTACCTGTTCATCTACTACGGCCAGGGCATCTCCACCCACCACCTGGGCATCATCGCCGAGACCAGCCCCAGGGAGGCGCTGGAATTCCTCGGCCGTAAAGTATGGCTGATGGGCGCGGTGATGCTGGCCGTGATCGCCTGGTGGATCGCGGTGCAGGTGGCCGCGCGCCGCAGCCCCACGCTGGCCTGGCGCGGCAAGACGCGCTGGATTGCGCTGCTGATATTGGCGGCCATCGCCGCGCTGTGGCTCTACGGCTGGGAATTCGGTGTGCGCGCCAAGCCGGCGCAGAAGGCCGCGTCCGTGCCGGCGTCCAAGCCGGCGAGCAGCAAGCCGGCCGGCTCGGCGCCCAGCCAGGTCGGCAGCACCGCCTCGGTCGGCGCCAGCGATGCCTCGGACACCGACGACGCATCCGACGAAGAAGAGGAAGACGCCGAGGAAGACAGCTCGCCCGAGCACGCTGCCATCGCCGGCGCCGGCCGCACCGGCTGGGCGCTGGCGCAGATGCCTTGGTGGGTGCGCTCGCCGCTGGGCTTCGACGACTTCGCCTCGTCGTGGCCGTTCGGCCTGACCGCGCGCGGCGTCGACTTCTATAAAGAACGCAAATACCTGGCCGACCTGGGCCGGCGCAGCAGCAGCTTCACCTTCAAGGCGCACCAGCCCGAGAAGAACGACACGCCGGAAATCGTCATCATGGTGATCGGCGAATCGTCGCGCTACGACCGCTGGGGCATCAACGGCTACCAGCGCGACACCACCCCGCTGCTCAAGCAGGAAGCCAACCTGGTCACGCTGCCGGACGTGATCACGGCGGTGTCGGCCACGCGGCTGTCGGTGCCGGTGATCATCTCGCGCAAGCCCGCCACGCAGAGCCTCAAGGACGGCTTCTCGGAAAAATCCTTCCTGACCGCCTATAAGGAAGCCGGCTTCAAGACCTGGTGGCTGTCCAACCAGATCTCGTTCGGCCAGTTCGACACGCCGGTGTCGGTGTTCGCCAAAGAGGCGGACGTGATCCAGTTCATGAACCTGGGCGGCTTCACCAACAACTCCAACTTCGACCAGATCCTGCTCGAGCCGCTGCAGCACGCCATCGCCGACCCGGCGCCGAAAAAGCTGATCGTGCTGCACACGCTGGGCAACCACTGGAACTACAGCCAGCGCTATCCGAAGTCGTTCGACAAGTGGCAGCCGTCGCTGTTCGGCGTCGACAAGCCGGTCTACACGGACACCAAGATCAAGCCGCAGCTCAACAACAGCTACGACAATTCCATCCTCTACACCGACTGGTTCCTGTCGCAGGTGATCCACCAACTGAAGGAAACGCAGCAATTGAGCTCGATGGTCTACGTGGCCGACCACGGCCAGACGCTGTACGACAACAGCTGCAACCTCGCCTTCCACGGCCACAACACGCAGTTCGAATTCCACGTGCCGGCGATGGTGTGGTACTCGGACGAATACAAGACGCGCTATCCGGAGAAGGTGAAGCAGCTGGTGCGCCACCGCAAGGCGCGGCTGGCGACGGAGAACATCTTCCACACACTGCTGGACCTGGGCGACATCCAGTACGACGACGAGCGGCTGGAATGGAGCTTCATCAACAAGCAGTTCAAGCAGCACAAGCGCTACGTCGACAGCTACGGCTGGAGCAACTACGACAACGCCAGCTTCAAGGGCGACTGCCGCGAGGTGATCGACAAGGGCAAGCCACTGAAGCAGGAGAAGTGATGGGTATTTGCATCGCCGCCGCGCAATCGCCGTCCATCGCCGGCGACATCGACGCCAACGTCCGCATCCACTTGCGCTTCATCGAAGCCGCGCAGGCGCAAGGCGTGGAGCTGCTGCTGTTTCCGGAACTGTCGCTGTGCGGCTATGAGCTGCCGCTGCTGCGCGACTGCCTGCTGACGCCGGACGACGCGCGCCTGGCGCCGCTGCGCAACGCCGCCATGGCGACCGGCATGCGCATCATCGCCGGCACCCCGCTGACCGCCGACAGCGACGCCCTGCCCTGCATCGCCGCGATCACCTTCCTGCCCGACGGCACGGCCACCGTCTACCGCAAGCAGTATCTGCATCCAGGCGAAGAACTGTATGCGCGGCCTGGGGCGATGGGCGCGCATTGCCAGGAGCTGGGTGGGCAACGCTACGCCCAGGCGATCTGCGCCGACGCCACGCACTATCAGCATGCGGCGGATGCGGCGGCGGCCGGCGCTTCGATCTATCTGGCGGGAGTGCTGATTTCCGAAGCGGGTTACGCGAACGACGCAACCAAGCTGCAGCGCTACGCCAGCGACTTCGGCATGGGCGTGCTGATGGCGAATCATGCCGCGCCGTCGGGCGGTTACGCGGCGGCGGGCCGCAGCGCCTGGTGGCAAGCGGGCGGGCTGTTGAGGGCCGAAGTGCCCACGCCCGGCAACGCCCTGCTCATTGTCGGGCGGGACGGCAACGCGCGCGTGCTACCCGTTTAGAGCGCCGATCCAACAGCAAACTCCTGCTATCCATGCCGTCATGATCCAACGTCAGCCAAAGACCTCGACCACGTTTCCTTGAGGGTCCTTGATCAGCGTCTTCTCCACCCGCCATTGCAACGCTTGCAGTGGCGCACTCTTATAGACGCCTTCCTTTGCCTCAAGCGACGCCGCCAGCGACAGGGCGGTTGCCGCCGTGATATGCAGTGTCAGCGCTTGATCGCCGAGGACAACGCCGTCCTGTTCAGCAGGAAGGAATTCGAGTCGCCAATCGGGACCGATCATCAGCAAGGGACGCTCGAAAGGCAAGCGCAACGGAAGCAACCGGATTAACTCGCCGGCCTGTCGCGCGCCGATGGTAATTTCAGTGACCGCCTTCAGCAAAAGCCTCTTCTTCACGACTACTGCCAGCACGTCGGTGTAAAAATATCCGCTCGAAGAGCCGTCGGCGTTGGTCCCCTGCTCCACCTGCGCCAACACGGCGGGATTGTCCAGCAAAGACTGGCGCTCCAGATCGGTCACCCACAGTGGCATGTGCGGCAAAAACACGTCCAGGAGCTTTCTGGTCTGCCACCGCTTCGCGGCCAGTTCCTCATCCGCCGTCAGGCCAACCACCTGCAGGAACGTCACCCGGCCGTTCTCCGTGTCGATGGCCGGCAACTCAGGATCGCACACAAAACCCATCGAGCAAATCAACGTGGGCCGCGCCAGCGAGATGGGACCGTTCGCGGTCATCCAATGGCCGTCCTCAAACACGTTGCCAGTTTTAAAAACGTAGCGCGCAATATTTTGCAAGAAATTGATGGCCCAGGAAGGGGGCTCGGTCTCATCGGCGTCAATGGCCAGGCGAAAGGTCAGCTCGAAGCCGTAGCCGCTGATGGCTGGGTCCTCGCTCTCTTTGGCGTACAGCTCCGAAAAGCCATAGGTGACAAAGTGCCAGTGCGGTACCGGCTCAACGCGCCGCCAGGCGCTGACGCCATCCAGCGGGTCGGGGCCGCCAAGTCCGTACGACAGCAAGGTGCCGTAATGTTTCGGCTCCTGGCCAGGGTAAATCCGCTCCAGGCAATGGGTGATTGCATCCCAGCCGGGCGATTGGTCATCATCTGAGTTGTCTATATTCATTCGACAATATTACTATCATTTCAAGCAGCGCAAGCGCTACGTCGACAGCTTAAACGACACCCCGCCCAGCGATGCCGTGCTTCCACCTGGCAGCGGGCGATGTCGATACGCTCGATCAGATAATCGGCCACCGCGCCACTATCGATCACCGTCCCACCGGCGTAGATGCGCCCGGCCTCGTCAAGCGATAGTGCCGGCCAGGGCCTGCCTCCAGGCAGGATCGCCACAGTGACGGCAGGCTGCGCATGGATCACAATCTGATATTGGTCCTCGCTGACATTGGTCGCACCGAGGCGGTAGTCAAAAGCACTCACACCGGCCTGTGCGGAATGCGCCAGGACTAAGCCAGCCACCAACATGCCCGGAAGTTTCATCGGCACTCCTATGGCGTATTTAACGACGACACCACCAGCACCGACAAGCCGAGATTGGCATTGCCCACCTCACCAGATACGTTGGCCGTCCATCCAGGATTGGCCAGTCCGCACACCAGCGAGACGGCGGGATGGGCCTTCTGCCAGTTGGACTGCGGCTGCGTGACCGCCAGCTGCACATCGCGCATCAACATGAATGCCAACGGGATTTCATAGCGCTCGACCATCACTTGCAATGGTTCTGCGGCCGTTTGGCGCAAGCGGCGGCGGATCGCGTCGGGATTGCCGCAGTGCTGCAGCACCGCCTGGTCGAACGCTGGCGAGTCGAGCTCCGTCAACGAAAATTGCGGCAGGGCGCGGTATCGCACCTCGACCACCGCAGACGCATGCGGCGCAACGGCGGCGCTCCATGAATAGGCCACGTAGCCCTGCCATTGATCGAAGCGCAGTCCCAGTACCGTGGGCAGCCTGGCCAGCTTCCTGGCGTCGGCCTGAAGGTCGGGCAACGGCGCCAGGCCGGCTTGGGCCAGCTCACGGGTGATGTCGCGCCCCATGAAGTAGCCGCGCCGGTAGACGGCCGGCTTCATCGCGCGGCCATTGAAACTGGCGCCGACATCGGAGAAGGACTTGTCCAGGTGCTCCTCGCCCTCGCCAAGCACCGTGAATTGCGGCGTGCTGGCGTACCAGCCGATTTGCGCGGCGCGCGCCTCGCCGTTGCGCAGCGTGGCCAGGACGGATACGTCCCGGCCAACGAGCTTGACGGCGATCCGTTCGACGACGGCCTTGCCGGCTTCCAGTCCCAGTTTCAACGGCACCGCGTTTTCATCCTCATACGCGGCGGCGTTCGCGCCCACGACCAGGGCGGCAAGCAATGCCGGCCGTGCCAGGACGGGGAATTTCATCGCTCAGGTCAGCGCAGCGCCAACTGGCTGCCGGCGCGGCGCGCGGCAGGCGCCAAGCCCTCGTTGATCTTGAACACGCTGACGGTCTGCTGCAATTGGCCGGCCTGGTCCTGCAGCGACTGGGTCGCGGCGGCCGCCTCCTCCACCAGGGCGGCGTTCTGCTGCGTCACCTGGTCCATCTGGGCAACCGCCTGGTTGACCTGGTCGATGCCCTCGCTCTGCTCGCGGCTGGCGGTGGCGATTTCGCCGACGATCTGCGTCACCTGGTGGACGTTGCCCACCAGCGTGGTCATGGTGTTGCCGGCCTGCTCCACCAGCGTGGTGCCGAGCTGGATCTTCTGCACCGAATCGTCGATCAGTACCTTGATCTCCTTGGCGGCGGAGGCCGAGCGCTGCGCCAGGTTGCGCACCTCGGTGGCGACCACCGCGAAGCCGCGGCCCTGCTCGCCCGCACGGGCCGCCTCGACCGCCGCGTTCAGCGCCAGGATATTGGTCTGGAAGGCGATGCCGTCGATCACGCCGGTGATGTCGACAATCTTGCGCGAAGCGTCGTTGATGGCGTTCATGGTGGAGACCACCTGCTGCATCACCTCGCCGCCCTGGGCCGCCGTGTTGGAGGCGCCCTCCACCAGCGAGCGCGCGTGCTGCGCGTTCTCGGAGTTCTGCTTGACGGTGCTGGTCAGCTCCTCGATCGAGGCGGCGGTTTCCTCCAGCGAGCTCGCCTGCGTCTCGGTGCGCGCGGACAGTTCCATATTGCCGGCCGCCAGTTCCTGCGAGCCGGAATTGATCACCGCCGCGCCATTGCGCACGCGCGACACGGTCGACAGCAGGTCGCCCTGCATCCGCTGGATGGCCTTGAGCAGGCGCTGGATCTCGTTGTCGCCCGAGGCCTCGATGGTGGCCGTCAGGTCGCCGCTGGCCACGCGGTCGAGCTGCTCGACGGCGCCCTCCAGCGGCAGCAGCACGGTCGAGCGCAGCATCAGGTGAGTGGCGGCCACCACGCCCAGCGCGAGCAGCAAGCCCAGCGCCACCAGCCACATGACGATGCCGTATTCGCTGGCGCGCTTCTCGGTCAGGGCCGTGACCTGCTCATCGCCGAGCTTCTGGAATTTCTCCAGCGCCGCCGAGAAGGCCGCGCCCACCGGCGTCAGTTCCTTGGAGTTGATGGCCGAGTAGGCCGCCGTATCGTCCTTGACCAGCGCGTCGGACGCGCGGTCCAGCACCGCCGACAGCTTGCGGCCTGAGTCCAGCAAGTCCTTCTTCAACTGCGCATCCTGGCCGGAGAAGGCCGGCGCCTTGTCGAACTTGTCGAGGAAGTCCAGCGTGCGCTGGTAGGACTTCTTGGCGCTGCCCAGCGCGGAATCGCGCTCGGCCTTGTTGTCGCTTTCCTTCAGCGCGGAATAGCCGCGCGTCAGGGCCGAGCGGGTGCGCGTGGTGTCCTTGTAGGCATCGTTGATGGTGATGATCTGCGAGGAGATCGCATGCACCTCCGCGATCGACTGGTTAGACTGATGCAGCGCGAAAATGCCAAGACCGGCACCAGCGAGCAACATCGCAGTAAACAACACCAGCACGCCCAACAAGCTTGCCCGCACAGTGACCTTATTCATCCCGCCTCCAAAGTTTAGCATTTCCAATAAGAAACACTATATCAAATTTTAAGGTTCTCTGATCCGGGAGCGCGCCGGCCTCAGGCCGGTTTATGCACCATCAGCCAATAAACCACCAGCAAACCGGCGAAGGCGGGGAACCCAAGCGCGGTCCAGATTTTTTCGTAGCGCCAGTAGCAGGCCGGCAGCGTCTCGCCGCTTTGCGCCGCGTGAACCGCCATGTCGCGCATCCGCAGTTGCAGCCAGACCACCGGCAGCCAGCAGGCGCCGGCCAGCACATACAGCGCGATTGACCACACGATCCACGCCGCGGTGAACGGGAAGCCCGCCAGGTGGACCATCCACAGTCCGGACAAGGGCTGGATGATGACCGCCGGCGTGGTGAACCACCAGTCGGCCCTGGCGACCAGCCGCGTCACCACCGCCATCGCCTGCACGTTGCCGCTGCGGTTGACGAAGAACATGTAGAACGCCGTGCCGAAGCCGGTGCCGAACATCAGGGTGGCCGACAGGATGTGCAGCCATTTGATCGCGAGGTAGTCCATTATTTGCTCACTCTCCACATCAACAACATCAACGCCAGCAAGGGCAGGTTCTTGCTCAGCGGTCCAAAGGGGTGCAGCCAGAACTCCGGCAGGCAAACGCTCATGATGACGGTGTAGCCGCCGGCCAGCGCCAGCTGCGCCGCCCACAGCCAGCGGCGCGGCCGCAGCAACAGCAGCGCGCCCACGGCGGCGTCCATGACGCTGGCCGCCAGCAGCATCGGCTCCTGCAAGCCGACCGGCACTCCGCAGGCCGCCAGCCACGCCATGCTTTGCGCATGCGGCCAGCCGAACCACGAAACCCAGGCGGTGACCAGCCAAAGCAGCGCGACCGCCATCGTGATCAGCGGCGCCGCCCAACTCCAGACGGCGCCGATGCGCTGCGCTGGCCGCGCGAAACGCGCCGGATCGCGCAGCGGGCGGCCCAGCATCGCCGCGACGGGAGCTGCGTTGGCCGTGTTGCCGCCGTCGGCGCTTTGCTCCAGCATTCGCAGCGATTCCGGCGTCAGCGCGCTCGATGGCATCCATGCCGCCACGCGCGCAGCCATCCGCGCCAGCGGCATCGGCACGTCCAGCACCAGCGAGGGCGCCGCTTGCATGCCGCCGCGCAGTGCACCGAGGTAGCCGGCCAGCGTGGTCGCGCGCGGGCCAACCGCAGCCAGCTCGCGCGGCGTATCGTCGCCTGCCATCGCCAGCCGGGCGATCAACGCCGCCAGGTCGTCGACGTGGATCGGCTGCACCTTGGCCTTGTGCGCCATCGGCAGCATCAGCACCGGCAAGGTCGCCAGCGCGCGAAACAGGACACTGCTGGCGCCCTCCTCGCCGTACACCAGCGAGGGCCGGACAATGGTGGCGCTGAGCGTGCGCGCCAGCAGATCGGCATCCGCCTCGCCTTTGCTGCGCCAATAGGCGGTGACCGCGTCCGAACGGCTGCCGAGCGCGGACAGCTGCACCACGCGCCGCACGCCGAGGCGCTCGCAGGCGCCGAACAGGGCGACCGGGGCGGCGTGGTGCAGCAGGTCGAAATCGCCAGCTTGTTCTTCGCGGAGGATGCCGACGCAATTGACCACCGCATCCACGCCGGCCAACAGCGGCAGCCAGTCGTCTTCGCTGGTCATGCGGGCGAAGTCGATTTCGATCCAGCCATCGGGATGCTCATCTTGCGGGCGGTGGCGGCTGGCGCCCGCCGTCGTGCAGCCGGCGGCGCGCAAGGCTTGCAGCGCATGGCTGCCGACCAGGCCTGTCGCGCCAAGTACCAGTGCTTTCATGTCGTTCTCCAATCAGGCCAGGCTGCGCAACGCGCCTTCCAGTTGCGGATGCCGGAACGCGTAACCGCTGGCCAGCAGCCGCGCGGGCGCGATGCGCTGGCCTTCCAGCAGCAGGTCGGACTGCTCGCCCAACATCAACCGCATCGGCCAGCCCGGTGTGGGGAAGCCATATGGCCGATGCAGCACGCCCGCCGCCACGCGATTGAATTGCGCTTGCGTGAGGCTCTCCGGCGCCGTGAAATTGAACGCGCCCGCCTCGCCCGAGCGGCACAGGTGGGCGATGCCGCCGATCACATCGTCCACATGGATCCACGACAGCCATTGCGTGCCGCCGCCCAGCGGACCGCCCAGTCCCAGCTTGATGGGCAACAGCATCATCGGCAGCGCGCCCTGCGTGCCCAGCACCAGCCCGAAGCGCGTGCAGGCCACGCGCACGCCGTGGGCCGCCGCGCCTTGCGCCGCCTGCTCCCATTCGCGGCACAGGTCGGACATGAACATGGGCTGCGGGCCGTCGTCCTCGGTCAGCACGGTGTCGTCGCCGCGCCGCTGCGTGCCGTAGTAGCCGATCGCGGAGGCCGATATCAACTGCGCCGGCTTGTGTTCCGCCGCGGCGATCCAGGCCACCAGATTGTTCGTCAGCGCGACGCGGCTGGCGCGCAGCGCGGCGCGGCGGGCGGCGGTCCAGCGCCAGCCGAGGATGCGCGCGCCGGCCAGGTTGATCACGACGTCGATGCGGCGCGACGCCGGCAATTGCGCCATGCTGTCCACGCAATCGACGCGGCCGTCGAACAGCCACGCGGCTTGCCGCACCTGGCGGGTCAGCACCGTCACGCGATGGCCGTCGCGCAGCAGGGCGCGCACCAGACGCTGGCCGATAAAGCCGGTGGCGCCGGTCACCAGGAAGCTGCGCTCAGGCGCGCCGAAACCCGGCTCCTGCGCGGCGCCGTCGCGCAGCGCCAGCTGGCCGATGGCCCTTGCGGCAAACGCGTCGCGCACGCCGGACAGGGCGACGCCCACGCCGCACACCGCCAGGAACACGCTCAACGCGCCTTGCGGCTGCCAGGCCAGCGCGGTCGGCAAGGCCCACCACGCCGGCGTGTTCAGCGCCAGCAGCGCGATGAAGGCGCCGCCGTTCATCGCCAGCACGGTGTGGGTCACGCGCTCGGTGGCGGGCAGCAGGCGGGTGCGGTCCTCCACCACGAAGTCCCACAGGGTCAGCACGATCTCGATCGAGAACACGGCCAGCAGCACCAGCGCCCATGCGCCGTGGAAGGCCCAGCCGGCAAGGCCGATGAACAAGGCGCTGTAGATCAGTGCGCGCACCGCGTGGATGCTCAACTCGCGCCGGGCGGTGGCGCGGCCGGGCAGCGCCTCGGTCAGCTCGTGGTGGTACAGGGTGTCGAACGCGCCAAGGCAGCCTTGGGCGGCCATCAGCTGCAACGCTATCAGATGGGTATTCATGCTGTGACCTCGCGAAATATGCCTGCTTGTGTGAACGTGGTGCCGAACAGCGCGTGCCGGATCTCGATGCGGATGTCGAACTGGTTGGCGTGGTTGTTGCGGTGGCAGAGGAAGGTCTTGCCCGGCGTGAGCACGCCCGGCAGCGGTATGCGCACGCCCAGCACCTCCCAGAAATAGCCGTCGCTTTCGAAGTGCAGGTTGCCATCACGGACGTCCAGCAGCAGCTTCATGCCTAGCCCCATGCCGACATATTCGAGCACCTCGCCCTTGCTGCTCTCGGCCATGAAGGAGGTGAACATGACCGGCTTGCGGCCGTTGAGGCGGTAGATGCGCTGCTTGAAGATCGAGGCGCAATTGGGCTTGGAATAGACCTGGATGTCGACCGGGAAGTCGGCGTCGTTGTAGGGCATCAGCGCGCCCTGGATCAGCGGCATGGTCAGGTAACCCAGCAGCCGCCCGATGCGCGAGCACGTCAGCTCGGACAGGCTGCCGCTGTAGTTGAGCGGCTTGCCAGGCAGCGGATTCTTGTCGAAGCGTGCCTGGATATCCGGATGCAGCCGGCGCCATTCCGGCCCCAGGATTTTCTTGAACAGCTCACCTTCGGAAGGGATATTCATGGCGCCGCCCTGTCTTTTGTTTCTGTCAAAACAGAAATATCACGTCAAAAAAAGCCCCGGAAGGCCGTACGGTTCACTCTCCGCCCAGCAGCCGCGCGACCTTGCCGCCCATCTTCAGGAAGCGCTGCATGGTGGCGGGTGGCAGGTGTTTGTAGTCGCCGTAGGTGGCGGTCAGCATTTCGAGGAAGTCCAGCACCTGGTCCATCTTGACCTTGGTGGCCTGCTCCAGCGCCGGATCGTTTTCCGCCTCGGCCGCGCATTCGCGCAGCACGGCCAGCGTCGGGTCGATCTCGCGCTTCTTGCGCTCCTCGACGATGACGCGGAAGATTTCCCACACGTCCTGCAGGGCGACGAAGTGGTCGCGGCGGTCGCCGGCCACGTGGCTGATGCGCACCAGCCCCCAGCCCTGCAGCTCCTTCAGGCTGTTGCTGACGTTGGAGCGCGCCACGCCCAGCGTATCGGCGATCTCCTCGGCCGGCAGCGGGCGGTTGGACAGGAACAGCAGCGCGTGGATCTGCGCCACCGTGCGGTTGACGCCCCAGCGCGTGCCCATCTCCCCCCAGTGCAGGATGTATTTCTGGATGGTCGGCGCGAGCGTCATGGCATTTCCTTTATTTCTGTCGTTACAGAAATAATAGAACCATGCCGTGCGAAAGTCAAAGGCTACTTCGTATGCCCTCGCAGTCGGCCGGATGCGCCATGTAGTCGCTGAGCCAGTCGTAGACGCGGTTGGCCTTGGCCGAGATGGCGGCGTCGAAACCGCGCGCGGCCAGCAGGGCGATGCCGTTGGTCTCGCGCAGCACGCCCGGCGCCACCCGCAGGCCGTCACCCACGCGGCTGACGCACCACGGCGTCAGGCGCTCCTCCAGCAACGGCGCCAGCACCAGGTTGTGCGAGGACACGATCACCGTGCCCTGCTGCGACAACGTGTGCAGCACCGCCGCCGCCGCCGAGATCGATTCCAGGTGGTTGGTGCCGCGGAAGATCTCGTCGATGATGAACACCGCCGGCGCGCGTTCGGCCAGCGCCAGCAGCTCGTGCGCCCGGCGCAGCTCGGCGATGTACAGGCTCTCGCCGCCTTCGAGCGCGTCCTCGCTCTGCATGCTGGAGTAGACCGGCAGCAGCGGCGTCACGGCTTGCTCCGCATAGCAGAAACCGAAGGCGCGGGCGACAATCAGGTTCAGGCCGACCGTGCGCAGCAGCGTGCTCTTGCCGATGCCGTTCTGCCCGGAGATAAAGGCGCCCTGCCCCGCCAGCGCGAACGACAGCGGCTCGGCCCGCGCCAGCAGTGGATGCACGACCTGCTCCAGCGAGAGCTCGCCACCCTGTTGCGCCCAGCAGTGGCGCGGCGTCTGCGCCAGGTGCCGCGCCAGCGCCAGGTCGGCCTCCAGCGCCGCCACGCGACGGAAGCTGGCGCGCAACAAGTCGAGATGGGTGCGCACCGCGTCGCGGCTGGCGAAGTAGTGGCGCACATTCATCTGCCACAGCCAGTCGCGGTACTCGCGCACGCCGGGCAGCTCGCCGGCCGCCGACTGGCTGAGCCGGGAATTGAGCTTGCCGGCCTGCGCGGCGTCGTCGCGCAAATCGGCCGTCAGCGGATCGTCCAGTGCCGCCAGCAGGCTGTGGCTGCGCAGCAGCTGCTGCAGCGTGGCGCGGACGCGGTCCCATTCCTCGATCGCTTCGTGGTGGAGCACCTGCACCGCCATCAACGCCATCCACAACAGCACCACCACGCCCCATAGCGCCACCACGCCGGTGACCAGCGCCAGCACCACCGACAACAGCAGCGCCGGTGGCAGCCACGGCAGCAGCTTGATCCAGCGCGGCGACGGCGGCAGCGGCGCGCCGAACAGGGTCTCGCTGACCTCGCGGTCGGCGCGGCGCAGGCCGGTGCAGGCCGCGTGCAGGCGTTGCCGTTGTCCGGCATCCTGCGCCAGTGTCCGCACCCGGACGGCGGACGCGGCCACGGCACCGCCGTCCGCGTGCAGACGCCGGTGCAGCTCCTGCTGGCCGAAGATGCTGGTCTCGCGCGCCAGCAGCGCGCTGTATTGCGGCAGCAGCATGTCGTCCCAGGTCTGCGCGTCCAGCACGCTGTCGTGGGCGTGGGCGGTGCGCCGGTACAGCGCGATGTCGCTGGCGGCAAAGGGGTAGTCGGCGACCGGCGCTTCGGCGGGCAGCAGGATGCGGGACAAGCGGTCGAACAAGCTCATGCGGAACTCGGGTGGTGGCGATACCGCCCCACATGGTCATGCTTGCCGTTTTATCAAGCACAGCCGGACAGGCGGACGACCGGACAGGCGGGCGGACAGCGGACGCAGCCTTCTATCCTCAATTAAATCAAACACTTAGCCACTGGCACGGTTTCTGCATAACGTTGCCTGTCTCTAAACACTTACTCGATCATGATACGCGACACCTCCAATCAAGACGCCGTCATCGCCGCCCCCAAAGGGCAAGCCACCAAGCGCCGCCTGCTGATCGCGCTCGGCGCCGTGGCCGTCTCGGCGGCGGCCTATTCCGTGGTCCACACGTGGCGCGGCAGCGACCATTCGGTCAATATGTCGCGCCTGCGCATCGCCGAGGTGGGCCGCGGCACGCTGATCCGCGACGCAGCCGTCAACGGCCGCATCGTCGCCGCCATCAGCCCGACGCTGTACTCGGCCTCGCCGGCCACGGTGACGCTGAAGGCGGCCGCCGGCGACACGGTCAAGAAGGGAGACATCCTGGCGGTGCTGGAATCGCCCGACCTGACCGACGCGCTCAAGCGCGAGCAGTCCAGCTACCTGCAACTCGAGGCCGAGGTGGCGCGCCAGCAGATCCTGGCGCGCAAACAAAAGCTGCTGGCCCGGCGCGACGCCGACACCGCCGAGATCGAGCGCCTGTCCGCGCTGCGCACGCTGGAGCGCTACAACGCCGTCTCCAACGAGGGCATCATCGCCAAGATCGAGTACCAGAAGGCCAAGGACGCGCTGAACTCGGCCGAGATCCGCGCCAAGCACGCCGGCCAGGCGGCCGAGCTGGAAAGCGACAACGTGGCGCTGGAACTGAAGACCAAGATCAATGAGCTGGACCGCCAGCGCCTGTCGCTGGCCAACGCCCAGCGCCGCGTCGACGAGCTGACCGTGCGCGCGCCGGTGGACGGCTTCATCGGCACGCTGTCGGTGGCCAACCGCAGCGTGGTGCCGGCCAACGCGCCGCTGATGACCCTGGTCGACCTGTCGCGCCTGGAGGTCGAGCTGGAAGTGCCGGAGACCTATGTGTCCGACATCGGCCTGGGCATGAACGCCGAGGTCAACTTCGGCACCGGCACCGCCAACGCCAAGCTGTCGGCGCTGTCGCCGGAGGTGGTCAAGAACCAGGTGCTGGCGCGGGTGCGCTTCACCGCCGCCCAGCCGGCCGGCCTGCGCCAGAACCAGCGCGTGACCGCGCGCCTGCTGATCGACGAGAAGCCCAACACGCTGATGCTGCAGCGCGGCCCGTTCGTGGAATCCGAGGGCGGCCGCTTCGCCTACGTGGTGCGCGACGGCATCGCCATCCGCACACCGATCAAGATGGGCGCCACCAGCGTCTCCGCGGTGGAGATCCTCGGCGGTTTGAAACAGGGCGACAAGGTCGTCATCTCCGGTACCGAAACCTTTGAGAACGCCGAGCGCGTCTCGATCAACCCATAACTTTTGAAAGAGGCCCTCCATGCTGCGCATGCAAAACCTGAGCAAAGTCTATCGTACCCACATGATCGAAACCCACGCGCTGCGCGGCTTCGAAATCAACGTCAAGCAGGGCGAGTTCGTCACCGTGACCGGGCCTTCCGGCTCCGGCAAGACCAGCTTCCTCAACATCGCCGGCCTGCTGGAGGAGTTCACCGACGGCGAGTACATCCTCGACGGCATCAACGTCAAGGGCATGGACGACAACGCCCGCTCGCGCCTGCGCAACGAGAAGCTGGGCTTCATCTTCCAGGGCTTCAACCTGATTCCCGACCTGTCGCTGTTCGACAATGTCGACGTGCCGCTGCGCTACCGCGGCTTCAACGCGGCCGAGCGCAAGGAGCGCATCGAGGACGCGCTGTCGAAAGTCGGACTGGCCTCGCGCATGAAGCACTATCCGGCCGAGCTGTCGGGCGGCCAGCAGCAGCGCGTGGCGATCGCGCGCGCGCTGGCCGGTTCGCCCAAGCTGCTGCTGGCCGACGAACCGACCGGCAACCTGGATACGCAAATGGCGCGCGGCGTGATGGAGCTGCTGGAGGAGATCAACGCCCAGGGCACGACCATCCTGATGGTGACCCACGATCCCGAGCTGGCGGTGCGCTCGCAGCGCAACGTCCACATCATCGACGGCCAGGTGTCGGACCTGGTGCGCAAGTCGCCGACGCTGTTCGATGCCAACGCCAACGCCAACTCGCACGCCGACGGCAAGTCCCATGTCGCATAAGGAGCGCCACATGTTCCAATACTACTTCCTGCTGGGCCTGCGCAGCCTGCGCCGCAACCCGGCCCTGACCGCGCTGATGGTGCTGACGCTGGCCGTCGGCGTGGCCGCCAGCGTGGCCACGCTAACCATCCTACACGTGATGTCGGGCGACCCGATCCCGCACAAGAGCGACCGCCTGTTCGTGCCGCTGGTCGACAACGGCCCGATCGAGGGCTACAAGCCCGGCGACCAGCCGAACGACAACCAGCTCAGCTACCGCGACGCCACCAATTTCCTCAACAGCAAAGCAGGCGAGCGCCGCACCGCCATCTTCGGCATCGCCCAGCCGATCGAGCCGGCGCGCAAGGACATCGGGGCCTTCACCGTGCAGGGCCTGGCGCTGACCGCCGACTTCTTCAACATGGTCGACACGCCCTTCCTGCATGGCCAGGGCTGGAGCCCGGCCGACGACAAGGCCGGCGCGGACGTCACGGTCCTGAGCCGCAAGCTGTCCAAGAAGCTGTACGGCGACGCCGATCCGGTCGGCCAGCGCATGACGCTGGGCGGCTTGCAGTACCAGATCGTCGGCGTGCTCGATACCTGGAACATGGTGCCGCGCTTCCATCACATCATCGGCAACGACGACGGCGCCTTCGACGACGAAGACGAACTGTACATCCCGTTCGCCACCGCCATTCGCCACGAGCTGCAGCGCAACGGCAGCACCAGTTGCACCGACGACGTCCAGCCCGGCTTCCAGGCCTTCATCGATTCGGAATGCACCTGGATCCAGTTCTGGTTCGAGACCCGCAGCGCCGCCGACCGCGCCGAGCTGCAAAGCTACCTTGACAGCTATGCCATCGAGCAGCGCAAGCTGGGGCGCCTCAAGCGCGCCGCCGCCAACAAGCTGTACGACGTGCGCGAATGGCTGGACCATCTGAAGGTGGTCGGCAACGACAGCAGGCTGTCGGCCTGGCTGGCGTTCGGCTTCCTGCTGCTGTGCCTGGTCAACACCATCGGCCTGCTGCTGGCCAAGTTCTCGGTGCGTGCCGCAGAGGTCGGCATCCGCCGCGCGCTGGGCGCCTCGCGCCGCGAGATCTTCCAGCAGTTCCTGATCGAGACCACCGTGGTCGGCCTGGTCGGCGGCGCGCTGGGCCTGCTGCTGGCCTTTGGCGCGCTGGCGCTGATCGCCATGCAGTCCAAGGCGCTGACGGTGGTCGCGCACATGGACTGGATCATGCTGCTGACCACCTTCGCGATGGCCGTGGCCTCGGCCGTGCTGGCCGGCCTGCTGCCGACCTGGCGCGCCTGCCAGGTGACGCCGGCCCTGCAACTCAAATCCCAATAACGAGGCATCGATCATGGAAATCCGCCCCATCCTTTCCGCGCTGTTGCGCAACAAGACCGGCCCGGTGCTGGTGGCCGTACAGGTCGCGCTGAGCCTGGCGATCCTGGCCAACGCCCTGCACATCGTGCAGGTGCGGCAAGCCGTGTCGGCCCGCGAAAGCGGCCTGGCCAACGAGCAGGACGTGTTCGCATTGCAGATCCGTCCGCTGCAGCGCGGCGGCCACGAGGAACAGCTGGCCTTCCAGGCCCGCCAGGCCGCCACGCTGCGCGCCGTGCCGGGCGTGCTGTCGGTGGCCAGCACCTCGCAGATGCCGTTGTCGCGCTCGGGCAACTACACCGGCCTGTCGGTCAACCGCTCGCAGGTCAATTCCACCGCGCAGGCCAGCACCTACCGCACCGGCGATTCGCTGGTCAAGACCTGGGGCCTGCGGATCGTCGAGGGCCGCGATTTCCTGCCGGGCGACGTGCTGGAGATCGACGGCACCACCAGCAACGAGTTCACCAAGGTGGCCATCATCAGCCGCAAGCTGGGCGAGAAGATGTGGCCGGGCAGCGCCAGTCTGGTCGGCAAGACCGTCTACTTCGGCACCGGCGAAACGGCGCGCGAAGTGCGCGTGATCGGCGTGATCGACAAGCTGCAGACGCCCGGCGCGCAGATCGCCGACACCGGCGAGTACACCATCATGCTGCCGGTGCGTGTGACCGGCAACAAGACCGAGAACTACACGCTGCGCGCGGAACCCGGGCAGCTGGACCGCGTCGTGAAGGAGGCCGAGGCGGCGGTGCGCGCCGCCTCGCCGACGCCGGTGATCGTGCGCATCAAGACCATGAACGACATGCGCACCGCACGCTACCGCGCCGACCGCGCGCTGGCGTGGATGCTGGTGACGGTCAGCGTGCTGCTGCTGTTGATCACCGCCAGCGGCATCGTCGGCATGGCCAGCCTGTGGGTCACGCAGCGGCGCAAGCAGATCGGCGTGCGCCGCGCGCTGGGGGCGCGCCGGGTCGACATCCTGCGCTACTTCGTCACCGAGAACTTCATGATCACCAGCGTCGGCGTGGCGGCCGGCGTGGTGCTGGCGCTGGGCCTGAACCAGCTGCTGGTGAGCCAGCTGGAAATGGCGCGCCTGCCGGCCGGCTACCTGATCGCCGGCGCCGCCGTGTTCTGGGCGCTGGGCGTGATCGCGGTGTACGGCCCGGCCTGGCGCGCGGCGTCGATCTCGCCGGCCACCGCCACCCGCAGCGCCTGACGATGTTGGCCGTACCGGGCATGCCGCGACAATGTTATGCTTACGGCATGCCTACCGTATTGATCATCGACGACAACGCCGCCGTCGCCATCGCGCTTGAAGTGCTGTTCTCGCTGCACGACATCAACGCGCTGCGCGCCGCCTCCCCCGAAGCCGGCCTGGCGCTGCTGGAACAGCACAGCGTCGACCTGGTGCTGCAGGACATGAACTTCTCCGCCGACACCACTTCCGGCGAGGAAGGCACGGCGCTGTTCCGCGCCATCCGCGCGCGCCATCCCGAGCTGCCGGTGATCCTGCTGACCGCCTGGACCCACCTGGACGCGGCGGTCGAGCTGGTCAAGGCCGGCGCGGCCGACTACCTGGCCAAGCCGTGGGACGACCACCGCCTGATCGCCACGGTCCACAACCTGATCGAGCTGGGCCAGGCCAAGCGCGCGCTGCAGCAGCGCCTGCAGACCGAGCTGCGCCAGCGGCGCGAGCTCGAACACGGCTACGACCTGCGCGGCATGGTGTGGCAGGACCCGGCCACCGAGCGCGTGGTGCACCTGGCCTGCCAGGTGGCGCGCGCCGACGTGCCGGTACTGATCTCCGGCCCGAACGGCACCGGCAAGGAACGCATCGCCGAGATCATCCAGGCCAACTCCGCCGTGCGCGACGGCCCCTTCGTGGTGTTGAATTGCGGCGCCCTGCCGGCCGAGCTGATCGAGGCCGAACTGTTCGGCGCCGACGCCGGCGCCTACACCGGCGCCTCCAAGGCGCGCGAAGGCAAGTTCGAGGCGGCCGACGGCGGCACCCTGTTCCTTGACGAGATCGGCAACCTGCCGCTGGCCGGGCAGATGAAACTGCTGCGGGTGCTGGAGACCGGCCGCTTCGAGCGGCTCGGCTCCAACCGCGAGCGCCAGGTCAAGGTGCGCGTGGTCAGCGCCACCAACGCCGACCTGCAGGCCATGATACGGGCCGGCAGCTTCCGCGAGGACCTGTTCTACCGCCTCAACGTGATCGAGCTGCGGCTGCCGCCGCTGGCCGGGCGCCCGGCCGACATCCTGCCGCTGGCGCGCCACTTCCTGGGCGCCGGCAAGGACCTGCACCCGTCCGCGCAGCAGGCGCTGCTGGCCCACCCGTGGCCGGGCAATGTGCGCGAGCTGAAGAACGTGATGGCGCGCGCCGGCCTGCTGGACGGCCGCAGCGCCGTCACGCACTGGATGGACGCGGCGCCGCTGCAGGCCCAGTATCCGGCGCTGCGGGTGCTGGACGACGCGATCTACGTCAAGGACGGCCCGTTCTACACCTCGGCCGGCATCGCGGCCGGCATGGACCTGGCGCTGAGCCTGGTCGAGGAGGACCAGGGGCGCGGCGCGGCGCTGGACACGGCCAAGCGGCTGGTGGTGTTTTTCAAGCGTCCCGGCGGCCAGCGCCAGTTCAGCTCGGAGCTGCTGGCGCAGGCCGCCCCGCAGGGCCTGCACGGCCGGCTGACCGAATGGCTGCGTCCGCGCCTGCGGCGCCACATCGATGTCGAGCAGATGGCGGCCGCGTTCGCGCTGTCGGTGCGCACGCTGCACCGGCGCCTGCGGCAGGAGGCGGGCGTGTCGCCGGCCCAGCTGCTGCTGCGGCTGCGCATGGAGGCGGCGTGCGGGCTGCTGGAGCGGCCCGGCATGAGCGTCAAGCGCGCGGCCAGCCAGAGCGGCTTCGGCAGCGAGTACAATCTGCGGCGCGCGTTTGCCGCCCAGCTGGGCGTGGTGCCCAGCGACTACCAGGCGCGCTTCGGCTGAACCGGATGAACGGACTACATAAATGATGCGGGAATTCGAGAAGTGGGTGGCGCGGGTGCTGCTGCTCAACAGCGCGCTGGCGCTGGGCGTGAGCCTGGGCCTGCTCGGCGAGCGCCAGCCGGCCGACGCGCTGCCGGTGCTGTACAGCGCGGCCATGCTGGGCTTCCTGTCGGCGGTGCTGTCGCTCAAGCGCTGGCAGGCCGGCCTGTGGGGCGGCTTGCTGTACTACGCGCTGCAGCTGGTGGCGGTGTACCCGCTGGCCGGCGGCTGGCAGTTCGCGGTCAAGGCCGGCGTCAGCATCGGCCTGGTGCTGCGCTTCCACGGCGCGGTGGTGGTGCTCAATATGGTAGCGCTGGCGCTGCTGGCGGCCACCGCCGCCGTGCTGGCCTGGCGGCGGCGCGCGCCGCCGCCCTGAGTCCCCGCCTACGGCTTGCGGAAACGCAGGATGAACTGGTCGGTGTGGGCGCGGATGCCGGTCTCGAACACCTGCGCGCCGCGGTCGTCCTTGGGATTGCGCAGCGCCGGCGATTCGCCGTCCAGCACGAAGCCGGCCGCCAGCACTTCCTTCCTGACCAGCGCCTCGTCGATGCGGTGCAGCCTGGCCATGCCGGCCTCGTCCAGGCCCGGCTGGGCCGCGTGGTCCAGCACAATATAGTGGCCGCCCGGCTTGAGGGCGTCGAACACCGCCTTGTTCAGCTCGGCCGTGGCGGCCGCGCCGCCCCAGATGCGGATGTCGTGGTAGTTCTGCGAGGTCCACACCAGGTCGGCCTTGACCGGCACGTTGAGCGAGGCGGCGGCGACCGTCTCGTGCACGTTGCCGCGGCCCGGCTCGGCCGACACCGGCGGCGGCAGCGGCTTGCCCTTGAGCTTGTCCACCCATACCTGCGGCGTGGCCGCGTACACGGTCCCCTGCGGCCCGACCGCCGCGCTGAACAGGCGGGTGTAGTGGGGGAGCGCCGATTATGCACCGGTCACGCGCTTGTCACACACCCGATGCAAAATATCCTTGTGGATACATTTCTCTCACGCAAATAGCGTCTTGCTATCCCGATCCGATAACTGTCTTATTGATTAAACATGGCGGAACGACAGGTTGCGGGGCCGCGACAGCGCTTAAAAAAATTCTTTTGAGAAATTAAGTAAGATATAATGCTCTATTGAAACTCCGCCGCCAGCGCGGCCGGAGCGCGACGTGAAGTGTTGCCGGAAAAAAGTTTACTTAATGAAAGTCAAAATTCCGTCGTTATGTACAGTACCAGCCGGTTTTTCCCGGTAGCACTAAAAAAGATGTAAAAAATAGCAACATATTCCATGACAGGGCTCGAACGCGGGCGTCCGCCTAGCGGTCGGGTTGCTTTCTGAGCTGACAGCGCAGTACCTCCAGGAGAATTTAGAATGAGTTTCGCGACCACTTTTACCACTGCGCAGCTTGCCAGTCTCAGTACTTCCCAGATCATCACGCTGGCGACTGCCGACATCGCGGCGTTCAGTTCTGACCAGCTGGCCGCGTTCACGACTTCGCAGATTCCCGCCTTTACCACTGCCCAGCTCGCAGGCGGCATCACCACCACCCAGGCCGCGTTCCTGACCACGCAGCAGATCGGCGCGCTGAGCTCGACCCAGGTCGGCGCCCTGCAGAGCGCCAGCTTTGCCGTGCTGTCGACCAACGACATCGCCGCATTGTCGACCGCCGCGATCGGCGGCATCAGCGCCGGCCAGATCAAGGCCCTGACCACCAATCAAGTGGTGGCGCTGTCGAGCAACCAGGCCGCGCAACTGACCTCGGCGCAGATCGCCGCGCTGACCACCAACGCCATCGGCGCGCTGGAAACCGGCGACCTGGCCGCCATCAAGACTTCCTCGATCGCCCTGCTGAGCACGGCCCAGGTGGCCGCGCTGAGCACCGGCCAGATCACCTCGCTGGCGACCGGCGCGATCGCCGCGCTGGGCACCGCCGCCATCGCCGCGCTGAGCACCAACCAGGCCGTGGCGCTGACCTCGAACCAGATCGCCAGCCTGAGCACCGCGCAAGTGGCCGCGCTGACGGCCAACAGCGTCGGCGCGATCGAGACCGCCGACCTGGCCGGCCTGTCGACCGGCGACATCGCCGCGCTGCGCACCAGCCAGCTGGCCGGCCTGACCACCGACCAGGTGGGCGCGCTGTCGACCAACCAGTTCGCCGCGCTGAGCTCGGCCCAAGTGGGCGCCCTGAGCACCAACCAGATCGTCGCCCTGACCACCGGCCAGGCCAGCGTGCTGACCGCCGCCCAGGCCGCCGGCCTGTCGACCAACGGCGTGGCCGCGCTGTCGACCAACGACTTCGCCGCGCTGTCGACCAACGCGATTGCCGCGCTGAGCGCCAACCAGGTCAAGGCCCTGACTACCAACCAGATCGTCGCGCTGACCACCAATGAAGCGGCCGCGCTGGGCACCGCGCAAGTGGCCGCGCTGTCGACCAACGACATCGCCGCGCTGGAAACGGCCGACCTGTCGGCCATCAAGGTGGCCGCCATCGCCATCCTGAGCACCGCGCAAGTGAGCGCGC
>NZ_WWCX01000063.1:0-36123 GCF_009857655.1 Duganella vulcania | reverse complement strand
CTACGGCCCGCCGCGAGGCGAACCGCCGCCGCGCGCCGATCCGCCGCCAGGCGAAGCGCCGCCGCCGCGCCGCAACGATCCGCTGGACTTCGCCTCGCGCATCTCGATCACCGACGCCGATGGCCGCAGGTTGATCGGGCCTCCCGACCTGCCACCAGGCGTGGAGCGGGCGATCAAGGTCGATGGCGTCGTGGTCGGCCACATGCGGCTGATGCCCTTGCGGCAGACCGGCGGCGAGGACTCCAGCGCCACCGTCTTCCTGCGCGAGCAACTGCAATCGATCCTGCTGCTGTCGGTCGTGCTGATCGGCCTTGCGGTGCTGGCGGCGATCTGGCTGGCCCGCCATTTGCTGCGCCCCGTGGCCGCGCTGCGCGACGTGACGGCACGGCTGGCGCTGGGCGAGTTGAGCGCCCGCGCGCCCCTGCTGTCGCGCGACGAGGTGGCGGAACTGGCGCTGCACGTCAACGCCATGGCCGAAGCCCTGGAGGACAGCGAACGCCAGCGCCGCAAGATGCTGGCCGACGTCTCGCACGAACTGCGCACGCCGCTGACGGTGATACGCGGCGAGATCGAAGCGCTGCTGGACGGCATCCGTCAGGCCGACACCAACGCGCTGCAATCGCTGCATGCGGAGGTGCTGCGCTTGAATAAGCTGGTCGACGACCTGCACCAGCTGACAATGGCCGACGCGGGCGACCTGCACTATCACTGGCATGAGCTGAATCTGGCCGAGCTGCTGCGCCCAACGCTGGAGCGTTACCAGCCGCGCGCGCAGAAGTGCGGCCTGGATCTGAGCTGGAGCCTGCCGTCCGCGCCGTTGCTGCTGCAAGGCGACGCCGGGCGCCTGCAGCAGGTGTTCACCAACCTGCTGGAAAACAGCCTGCGCTACACCGACAGCGGCGGCCAGGTGGTGGTCGCGCTGGGCAGCGCCGGCGGGCATGCCGAGATCGTGGTGGAAGACAGCGCGCCCGGCGTGCCATCCGCCGTCCTTGGCAGCATCTTCGAGCGGCTGTACCGCGTGGACGGCGCCCGTTCGCGCGAACGCGGCGGCAGCGGACTGGGACTGGCGATCTGCAAGGCACTGGTCGAGGCGCACGGCGGCAGCATCGTCGCCGCGCCGTCGGTATTGGGCGGTGTCAAAATAACGGTGCGCCTGCCATTGAAAACATAGGAAGCGAAGACGTGCCCAATATCCTGATCGTTGAAGACGACACCAAGATCGCCGCGCTGCTGGCGGACTACATGAGCGCCGCCGGCTGGACCACGCGGCTGGCCGCCGACGGCCGCAGCGCGGTCGACATCGTCCGCGGCGGCGGCGTGGACCTGGTGCTGCTGGACCTGATGCTGCCGGAGCTGGACGGCATCGGCGTGTGCCGCGAGGTGCGCGCATTCTCCCAGCTACCCATCATCATGCTGACCGCCCGCGTGGACGAGATCGACCGCTTGCTGGGATTGGACAGCGGCGCCGACGATTACGTCTGCAAGCCATTCAGCCCGCGCGAGGTGGTGGCCCGCGTGCGCGTGCATTTGCGCCGCAGCGGGGCGGCCGTACCGCAGGCGCCGGCGGCTCCCGGTTCGCCGTTCCAGATCGACCGCGCCGGCATGCGCGTGCTGCACAAGGGCGCGGCGCTGGCATTGACGCCGCTGGAGTTTCGCCTGCTGGCCGAGTTGATCGACAACCCGAGCCGGGTCTACACACGCCAGCAACTGCTCGATTTTGCGCACCAGGACCAGCGCGATATCGGCGACCGCACCGTCGATTCGCACATCAAGAACATCCGCCGCAAGCTGCCGGATGCCGAGTGCCTGCAATCGGTTTATGGCGTAGGTTACCGCTTCGAGTTGCCGCTATAATTGGCCACTCACTAACAGCCCGGAAGCAGCATGCTTATACGCCGATTGGTTTCATCCGACGCCGCCGCATTCCAGGCCCTGCGGCTGGCGGGGCTGCGCGGCTCTTCGTCCGCGTTCGGTTCCAGCTACGAGGAGGAATGCGACACCCCGCTGTCGACGATCGAGGCCAGGCTGGCGCCGGATTCGGGTCGCAATTTTTTCGGCGCTTTCGACGGCGAGCAATTGGTCGGCATGGTCGGCGTCGGACGCGAGACTGCGCTCAAGGTTCGCCACAAGGCTTATGTCCGCGCGATGTATGTCGCTGAAAGCCATCGGGGGCGCGGCATAGCGCGGCAGCTGATGGAGCATGCGCTGGCGTTTGCCGCCACGCTGGAAGGCGTACAGCGCGTGACGATCTCGGTCACCGCCGGCAATGCGGAGGCGGTTGGCCTGTACGAATCGCTGGGCTTCATCGAATTCGGGCGGGAGCCGGATTCGATGATCGTCGACGGCCGGTTCCAAGATGAGATCATGATGTCGCGCGCGCTGGCGATGGCGCCGTCGATGGAGTGAGCATGTCGGAACGTATGAGTGCGTGGTTGAAGGCCGCTTTTCTTGGTACTTCCAACGGTTCCGCAGCCCGTGCGCAGAGCACTCCGGGCACGCTGTTGCGGCCGGAGGGCGCGCGCAACTATCTGCTTGCGCGGCCCAGCCGGCGTGCGGAGGGCAAGCGTCCGCTGGTCATCGTGCTGCATGGCGCCGGAGCTTCGGCCGTGCAGGTGATGGGTCAGGCGTTCCCGCCATCGCCGCTGTCTGTGTGGCTGGAGATCGCCGAACGCGAGAACGTGGTCGTGCTGGCGGCGGATGCCGGCGCGGGTGGCTGGAGCGATTGCTTCGCCAGCGCGGAGAAGGTGGCGAAGAAGGACGACGTGGCGTTCATCTCTGCGCTGATCGACAAGGCGGTAGCCGAATTCGATGTCGACGCCGCGCGCGTCTACCTGATCGGCGTATCCCGTGGCGGCCTGCTGGCCTACCGCGCAGCGGTGGAGATCCCTCATAAGCTGGCGGCATTTTCGGTGGTCCTGTCCTGCATGCCGCCGCCTCACGCTGCCCGCCCGCCCACGGTTGCGCTGCCGACGCTGATCATCGGCTGCACCGCGGATCCGCTGATGCCTTACCGGGGAGGCAAATACTTTTATACGCTGGGCTTCCTCGATCCGGTTTGCAGCATCGAGGACAGCGCGCACACGTGGCGCGAACTGGCCGGCCTTCCCGATCAAGCCAGCGTGCTTGAGCTGCCAAAGCTGAACTCTTGGGACAAAACGCGGGTCACGCGCTGGATGTGGGGCGACGCGGCGGACGGCCTTCAAGTGGGCCTGTATAAAATCGAGAACGGCGGCCACGCTGAACCAAGCATCACCAAGCGCTATCCCTATTTCATCAACAAGCTGGTGGGCCGGCAGAACGCCGACTTCGAGGTGGCGGAAGCGGCCTGGGAATTTTTCAGGGAAAAGCGCGCGGCCCGCTAGCTTACTTCTGCTTGTCCAGCACTTCCATCACTGCCGCGACAATGGCGGCCGGTTCGCCGTGCGCGACTTCGGCCAGCGGCATGTCGCCGCACGGCTTGCGCGCGGCGCGCATCTGGCCGGCGCTGGTCTCCAGGCTGTCCAGCTCCGAGGCTCGGGCGCGCCAATAGGATGGACGGGCCACTTGCGCCGCCTGCGCAGCCGCCAGCCGTGGTCCGATTTCGCCGTTGATGGCGGTGGCAGGATAGGCACAGGCGGCGATCGTCTTGCCTTCTTCCGCTGCGGCCAGGCAGGCCAGCGCCGCGTCGAGACGGGCCGCGCGGTCCGCAGGCAGCGCATCCTCGTGCATCGCCTCCACCAGCACCAGCCCGGTGACGGCGCCGCGCGAGCGCAGCGCGTAGTGCTGCGCCACCATGGCGCCATAGCCCGCGCCCACCAGCACGAAGGGCGCGTCCATGCGGGCGTTCTTGACCAGGAAGTTCAAGTCCTTGCTGGCATTGGCAACCGTCGATGCGCGGATGGCGGGATCGCTGGCGCCCATGCCGGCACGGTCATAGACGCAGGCGCGGGTGCGCCTGGCCACTTCCGGCAGCACGGCCGACCAATCCCAGCCCGCGCGGCCGCCATCGGCTTCGAACAGCACGGTGGGCGAGCCTTTGCCGGTGCAGTACATATTCAGTTTGCGGCCGCCGACATCGACCTTGACTTGCGCGCCCGCCAGCGCGTCCTGGCCGGCGGGCGGTGTGGCGTGGGCGCCGGTGGCGGCCAGCAGGAAGGCTGCTGCGGAGAGTGCGGATTTGTTCATGGTGTTGGATGAGATGGATGGTGAAAGGGCGCCCTCGTGGGGCGCCCTTCAAGATCCGGCTCTGGCGGTGGCTGGCCGGGAATGGGTTTATGCGGTGGCGTCGGCGCCCGCTGGCGCGGCGGCGGTTTCCTGCTGCCGCAGCTGGCGGTTGACGGCGCTCAGCACCGCCTTGAACGAGGCCGTGACGATATTGCTGTCGATGGCGGCGCCGAACAGGGTCGGGCCGTTGGCCAGGCGCAGCTCGACGTAGCAGGCCGCCTTGGCATTGGCGCCCGAGCCGATCGAATGCTCATGGTAGTCCATCAGCTTGATGTCGAGGCCCAGCGCGTTGACAAAGGCGTCGATAGGACCGTTGCCGCCGCCCTGCAGCGCCAATGGCGCCTTGCGGTGGGTGAGGGCGATGTCGATCTGCACCGGCTCATCGCTGCTGGTGTCTTCGATCATCTTGTGCGCGTTGTAGGCGTACGGGGTGACCTGCTCGAAGTACTCCTTGCTGAAGATGTCGTAGATGCCGTCGGCGGTGATTTCCAGGCCGGTGGAATCGGCCACCGCCTGAACGGCGCGGCTGAATTCAATCTGCAGGCGGCGCGGCAGCACCAGGCCGTAGTCCTGCTCCAACAGGTAAGCCATGCCGCCCTTGCCGGACTGGCTGTTCACGCGGATAACGGCGTCGTAGCTGCGGCCCAGGTCCTGCGGGTCGATCGGCAAGTAAGGGATCTCCCACAGCGCGCCTTCCTGCTGCTGGGCGAAGCCCTTCTTGATCGCGTCCTGGTGCGAGCCGGAGAAGGCGGTGAACACCAGGTCGCCCACGTATGGATGGCGCGGATGCACCGGCAACTGGTTGCACTCTTCGACGCACTTGCGCACTTCGTCGATGTCGGAGAAGTCCAGGCCCGGATGCACGCCTTGCGTGTACAGGTTCAAGGCCAAGGTGACCAGATCGACGTTGCCGGTGCGTTCGCCATTACCGAACAGGCAGCCCTCGACGCGGTCGGCGCCGGCCATCACGGCCATTTCGGCGGAGGCCACGGCGGTGCCGCGGTCGTTGTGCGGGTGGACGCTGATGATCAGCGAATCGCGGCGGGCCAGCTTGCGCGACATCCATTCGATCTGGTCGGCGTAGACGTTGGGCGTGCTGCACTCCACGGTCGACGGCAGGTTGATGATCATCTTGTTGTTCGGAGTCGGTTCCCAGATCGCGGTGACGGCGTCGCAGATATGCTTGGAGAAATCGAGTTCGGTGGTGGAGAACGATTCAGGCGTGTACTCGAAGCCCCATTCGGTCTGCGGGTGCTGCTTGATCAATTCCTTCACCAGCTTGGTGCCGGTGGTGGCGATGTTGGTGATCTCTTCGCGCGACATGCCGAACACCACTTTGCGGAACACCGGCGCCACCGAGTTATACAGGTGGACGATGGCGCGCTTGGCGCCGGCCGCCGATTCCACGGTGCGGCGGATCAGTTCATCGCGCGACTGGGTCAGCACGATGATGGTGACGTCGTCGGGGATGCGGTTTTCCTCGACCAGCTTGCGCACGAAATCGAAGTCGGTCTGCGAGGCCGAAGGGAAGCCCACTTCGATTTCCTTGAGGCCGATCTTCACCAGCAGTTCGAAGAAGCGCAGCTTTTTCTCGGCGCTCATCGGCTCGATCAAGGCCTGGTTGCCATCGCGCAGATCGGTGCTCATCCAGATCGGCGGTTTGGAGATGACGTTGTTCGGCCACTGGCGGTCGGACAATTGGACAGGTGGGAAGGCGCGGTACTTCGCTGCTGGGTTCTGCAACATCATGGGGTACTCCTGGTCTCAAATGGGGAAATGCGGATGCCACGGTCCGACGAATCGGTGTTGGCGCACTGTTGTGGCGAATGGCTGCCGCGCGGCCACGGGATACTAGGCTCGGCAACCGATCGGTAGTTTTAGCAGTAGCGACAGGGCTGGGAACATCGGTGCAAACTTTCCTGGGATTTGTAGACAGGTGCGGCTTATGGCCGGCACAGGGTACAGCTGGAACGCGGATTAGGCGCGTGCTAGTAGGCGCGCTGCCAGCGATAGGGCGCTGGTAGGCGATAGCAGGAAAGCGGATAGGTGCAGATGCGAGGTCATGGCCTTTAATGTACGAGATCGGCGGCGTGACTGTCAAGGAGATTTGATCTTGTTACAATGATTATGTGGCGTCATGGTCTTTTTGTTATCTGCGCGGCGAAGCGCAAAACGGAGGATGGAGTGGAAAAACTCATCGAGGCGGTCATGCCGGTGCTGATGTCGCGTGATGTCAGCGCATCGCTGGCGTTCTATGAAAAGCTGGGTTTCGTCGAGGTGTTCAGGGACCAGGCGGACAGCCCCAGATATGCGGCGGTGGCGCGCGATGGCCTGGAGCTCCAGCTGCAGTGGCAGGACCCGTCGCATTGGGACCATGTGCTGGACCGTCCGGTCTACCGTTTTTATGTGAGCGATGTGGAGTGGGCATATGCCGAATTCCTGCGAAGCGGCGCCATTCCGGGGCCGGGCTCCGGCCCCTGGTGCCAGCCGGGCGATACGCCGTGGGGAACCAGGGAGTTCCATGTGCGTGATCCGGACGGTAACGGCCTTCAGTTTTATCGGGCAGTTTGAACAACATAGAAGAGGAATCAGTGAACGAACAATCATTTTTAAGCCTGCCTCCCGCAGTGAAAAGCTTCATCGGCGATGCGCCCCTGCAGCGCGACGAAGTCGGCGAATCGCCATGCCAGGTCCATCGCTTCCAGCGCGGCAGCGACATTTTTTTCCTCAAGACCTCACCCTCGATCTATGCCGGCACCACCTATAGCGTCATGCGCGAAGCGAGTGTGCTGGACTGGCTTTCGGGGCGGTTGAGCGTTCCGGAGGTCGTCCTCGCCGCGCAAAACGGCGATGGGGAGTGCATGATCACGCGCTCCGTGCCGGGAGTGCCGCTGTCGTCGCTGGTCGCCGCCGGCAAACCGGTGACGGGCTTGTTCCGCGAGGCGCTGCGTCAAGTGCAGTCGGTGCCTGCTGCCGATTGTCCGTTCGATGCCGGCGCGGCGATACGGCTGCGGGAACTGGAGTACCTGATGCGCGAAGGCCTCATCGATGAGGACTGCGACCTGGAACAATGGCCGGGTTTGAGCACACCGCAAAACCTGCTGCATCACCTGCGCGCGACGACACCTGCCGAGGACCTGGTGTTCTCGCACGGCGATCTGGGCGACAGCAATGTGTTTGTCGATGGCGGCGAACGGCTGCACTTCATCGACTGGGGGCGTGGCGGCAAGGCTGACCGCTGGCTCGACATCGCCTTCGTTCACCGCAACCTGCTTGAAGACGTGTCCGGGCGCGCAGCGGCCTCCTTCCTGAAGGAGCTGGACCGGCACGACGCGCCGGCCAAGCGCCTTTTCTTCGAACAGCTTGACGAACTGTTTTGAGAGCGACCAGTTATACTATCGCCCTTAAAAAAATTTTAGTTCGGGATATGTCGAAAGAGAAGAAGCCGGCGGAAGCACCGCGCGCATTGCGCCTGCCGCCAACCAGGCAGGAATCGGAGTCCGCCTGGTCCGCCGACCCTGCGGCGCAGAAGCTGGCGCGCGAGCGCAGGGACGCGCAGGTTCGCGGCGTTACGTCGATCCCCGAGATGCGCGAGGCGATCAAGCGTGCGTCGCGCGAACTGCCGGCTATCGCGGAGATACCGCGTATCCGTGCGCTCGATGCCGCCGCCTTTCGCAAGCGGGCAGCGGACGGGCTGCCGTTCCTGATGGCCGGCGCGGCCAGCCGCTGGCCGTTGTGCGCCCTGACGCCGGAATCGCTGCGCGCGCAGTACAGCCACCTGCCGGTGCGCGCGCGGGTGGGCGACTACATCAACACCGCGTTCGCGCCCGACCGCGCGATGCAGGACATGTCGATGCTGGAGTATCTTGAGCTGGTCGCCGCCGGCACGCACGACCTGCCGCCGTACCTGGGCAACCTGGAACTGCGTGAGCTGAACCGCCTTTGTCACTGGCCCACGTACTTCGACAAAATGGGCCCGCCGCGCTTCTGGCTCGGCCCCGCAGGCACGGTGACGCCGCTGCATTGCGACTACGACGACAATATCTTCGCGCAGATCTGGGGCACCAAGCGCATCTTCCTGGCGCCGCCGCACCACGACGAGTTCCTGTATCCGAACGAGGCCAACGCCATCCTGTTCGGCTCTCCGTTCGATCCCGAGGCGCCGGATTATGAGAAGTTTCCCCTCGCGCGCCAGGCCGCCACGGTCGAAGTCATCGTCAATCCGGGCGACATGCTGTACGTGCCGGCCGGCTGGTACCATCAGGTGCGCGCGCTGACGTTCTCGTTGTCATCCAACCGGTGGTCCCGGTCCATGCCGTTTGTCCTGAATGGCGATCCCTCTCTGCGGCAGCCTGCGGCCTAGCGCACCTTGGCGACATAACGTCGTTCGCCGGTACCGGGATCGTACAGGACTTCCATCGCCGCGCCGGACTCCGGGTCGATGAACTGTTCGCCGGTGGGTTGCCAGTTACCGCCGGTCGCTGGCGGCGGTTGATAGCGCCAGCGTTCGAACAGCACCGCCACCGTAAGGATCCCGCCCCAGATTGCCGCGGGCATCGCCTCGGGGTGGCCGGTCGCCAGGGCGATCGCGCCGCCACCGGCGACCAGCAGCGCGATGACGAGTATCGCGTTGCGCAGCATGTCAGGCTTTCTCGACCACGACGACCGTGCCGTAGGCGACGATCTCGCTCATGGTCTGGCCGATCTCGGAAGAGTCGAAGCGCATCATGACGACCGCATTGCCACCCATTTGCTGCGCGTTCTTGACCATGCGGTCCAGCGCATGGCGGCGCGTTTCCTCCAGCAGCGCGGTGTATTCCAGGATCTCGCCGCCGAAGATGGAGCGCAGCCCTGCCATCAGGTTGCCCGCCAGGCCGCGGCTGCGCACGACCACGCCGAATACCTGTCCCTTCACTTCCAGCACCCGGTAGCCTGCGACGTTTTCTGTGGTGGTGACCAGCATGGCTTTCTTTCGGTAGTTGATGATGGATCTACTTTAACGCATGCGCGGGCCGCCGCCACGGCAATCGTTTGCGGCTTTCACCGGAGAGTGAGCCGGCGGCTGGAAATGCGGTAGGATGCTGGTTGCAAAAAAAACCACTCGTACTTTGGGGGCGCGGATGGCTCGACAGTCACGATTAATGTACGTCGCGCCGGATAACAGCGAAATCGTATTCGATCTGAGGACGAGCGACCCCAATCCGGAGCTGGCCTTTTCCCGCATCAATGAGCGCATCGCGCAGCTGCAGGCCTTGATAGCGGCGCAGGCGCTGCCTGATGCCTTGTCCGTGGGAGACGTCAAGCGCGAACAGCTGGCCGCCAAGGATGGCAACCCGGAGGCCGCGCAGATGAAGTGCAGCTTGCGTATCAAGGTCGAAGACCTCGCCAAGTGGAAGGCCGTCATCGCGCCGGTGCTCAACATGCCGGACGTGGACAAGCTGTCCGTCTTCTTCGACACCACCCAGCGCGAGGAGATCGACAATCAGCTGCTGGTGGAAGCCAGCAAGAACGCGCGCAAGCGTGCCGACGTGATGGCGCGCGCGTTTGGCCGCCAACTGACGACGGCATCGGCCATCAGCGACGGTCAGCTGCGCAATCTCACTGCGTCGATCGGGCTGGTGATCAGCAACGGCGTCGCCAATCGGCAGAAGCGCCTCGAGCCGGCGGCGGACCTGACCGGCATTACGGTCATGAAGTTCGCCAAGTCGGTCGATGTGGTCTACCGGACCAAGTAGTTCTACTTGCAGTTTTGCTCGATGAAGCTGAATACGTCGGCGAACCATATGCCGGCGCCGCGATACGCGAAGCTGTGGCCTTCCGCAGCGTTTTTGCCGAAGGCGCCGTAGGTTTTTACCATGCTGGTTTTTCCGGCTTGCGATCGCTCCGCGGACAACACCTGGCTGGGCTCCAGGTTGAAATCGTTCGCGGCCTGGAAGAACATCATTGGACTGGCGGCGTTGCGGGCGGCCGACTTCATCACCTCCTGGAGCTCGGGCGATTGCGACCAGCTCTCGGCGCCGCCGGATGCGACGACGGCCGCGCAATAGGGCGCCTTGGCGGCGCCCAGCACCGCCTCCACTCCGCCGAAGGAATTGCCGGCGACGGCCACCGGCTTTCCTTGTGAGTAGGGCTGCGATTGTATCCATGCCAGTGCCGCCAGCTGGTCGTCGAGATGGTCGGTGCTGAGCAGGCGGGTCATCGTGCGCGAACCTTCCTGCATGCCGCCGCGCGCGGTGGCGGCCCTGATCTCGTCGCCGATGTAAGGGCCGGCATCGGAGCTATAGCCTTGGCCGCGCCGGTAGGGCATGAAGAAGACCCATCCCCGCGCGGCGAACAGCGGCCCGATGATCCTGGCGGCCTGGCTGTTCAACATGCCCGCCGCGCTGCCGTGGTTATACAGTAGCACGGGGAAGGGGCCTTCGCCCGATGGCCTGTATAGCTCACCGCCCAGCGTTCCGCTGTTGCCGGGGAAGTGGACTATTTCCGGTTCGGCCGCTTGCGCGCCGGCGGCCAGCATCCAGACGAGGGCCGGCAGGAGCAGTCGATAGCGCATCGGGCGCAGGTCAGCCGACCGTCACGCGTGCCGCGCCGTCGGCCATGCGGCCGATGACGGCCGCTTCGCCGAAGCCTTCGCGGCGGAACAGCTCCAGCACGTCGTCGACGCTGCCGGCGTCGCACGACACCAGCAGGCCGCCCGAGGTTTGCGGATCGGTCAGCAGCATGTGCTGGGCCTGCGACACCGACGGCGACAGCTCGACATCCTTGCCATAGGCGTCCCAGTTGCGGCCCGAGGCGCCGGTGAAGTAGCCGTCGTGCGCCAGTTGCTCGACGCCCGGCAGCAGCGGAATCTTGTCCATGTCGAGATGCGCCGTGAGCTTGGCGCCGCGCGCCAGTTCCAGCAGGTGGCCCAGCAGGCCGAAACCTGTGACGTCGGTCAGCGCGTGCACGCCCGCCATTTCCGACAGCGCCTTGCCCGGCTTATTGAGCTTGGTGGTGTTGGCGATCATGGCCTGGTAGCCGGCGGCGTCCAGCTTGTCCTTCTTCAGCGCGGCCGACAGCACGCCCACGCCCAGCGGTTTGCCCAGCACCAGCACGTCCCCGGCCTTGGCTTCGGCGTTGCGCTTCACCTTCGATGGATGGACGAGGCCCAGCACCACCAGACCGTAGATCGGCTCGACCGAGTCGATGGTGTGGCCGCCGGCGATGGGGATGCCGGCTTCGGCGCAGATCGATTCGCCGCCCTTGATGATCTGGCCGATGGTTTCCAGCGGCAGTTTGTTGATCGGCATGCCGACCAGGGCCAGTGCCATGATCGGCGTGCCGCCCATGGCGTAGACGTCGGAGATGGCGTTGGTGGCGGCGATGCGGCCGAAGTCGAACGGGTCGTCGACGATGGGCATGAAGAAGTCGGTGGTGGCGATCAGCGCCTGCTCGTCATTGAGTTTGTAGACGGCTGCGTCGTCGGCGGTCTCGATGCCGACCATCAGTTCCTTCGGCACCGGGAAGCCGGACGAATTTTTCAGGATCTCGGACAGCACGCCCGGCGCGATCTTGCAGCCGCAGCCGCCGCCATGGGAGAAGGAGGTCAGTTTGATTGGGTCATTGCTCATGATGTCGTTCCTTGTTTAGACTTGTGCAGCAGATTATCCACCAACTCCAGCAAAGCTGCCTGCTCGGCCGCCGGAGCGAAGAGGGGCGCCCGCGCGTCGCACTGGGCGCGCAGCAGGGAATGGAAGTCCGGTTCGGCCAGCGCGCGGTCGATCAGGCGGGCCAGCGCGGCGGCGTCGCCGGGCGGGAAGTAGCCGGCGTAGCCGTCGCCCAGCATGCCGCGGTTGCCGCTGATGTCGCTCGCCAGCACCGGCACGCCGCTGCAAACGGCTTCGATGATGACATTGGCGCCGCCTTCCATGTGCGAGGTGATCGCCATCAGGCAGCTGCGCTTGAGGCGCTGCCGCGTGGCCGCATGCGGCAGCGCGCCCAGCCACCGGTAGCGCGGATGGGCGGCGGCCGTGGCCAGCGCGGCCTGTTCCAGCGCCGGTTCCAGCGCGCCGCCGATGTGGACCAGGCGTGCCTTGGGCGCCGTGACCAGCGCGGCGGCGCGCATGAAGGTCAGCGGGTCTTTTTCGGAGCGCAGGTGGCCGACCATGGTGATGTCCATGTGTCGCTTGTTGGCTGGACGCGCGGGCCGCAGCGTGGGTGCCGACTGGAAGATCACGCTGGCCTTGGCGCGCACTGGCGCGGGCAGGGCTGCCATGCCGGACGGTTGCAATACCACCAGCGCGCTGGCCTGGCGCAGCGCCTGCTGGGCGCTGGCGTCGGTCTGGATGTCGCGATACAGGTCGGTCCCGGTGAGCAGCAGGATCGATGGCCGCAGCGGATAAGCGTGGGCATAGGCATCGAGCGAGGGCGCCGAGCGGCGCGCGTGCAGCGCGATCAGCAGGTCGGGCGCGGCATCGCCATCGGTCCACTGTTGTGAAATCGATACCCGGTATCGTGTGCGCAGAAAACGCGCCCAGCGGCTGGCGCTCTGCCAGTTGCCGTTGTTGGCCCGCGCCGAGGCAGGACTGACGATCCAGATATGGGGTGCGCTCACTGGTGTTTTGGCTAAAAATCGTTACAATCGGCCCATGACTTCCAACCCAACTTCGTTCAGGAGCGCCTCGCCGCAGCAGACGGCGCAGGCGCTGCAGCATGCGCGGGATTATACGCTGTCGTTGTTCGAGTGCTTCGCGGCCGCCGGCATGGACGTGGCGGAGCGCGTGCCGCAGCTGCGCATCGTCAATCCGCCGTTGTGGGAGCTTGGCCACACCGCCTGGTTTGCCGAATGGTTCATCCTGCGCGCGGCCGGGTCCAGCCACCCGGCCGACGCCCACGGGAACTGCTTGCTGACCAAGGGTGACGACTGGTTCGATTCGGCGCGCGTGCCGCACCGCAGCCGCTGGACGCTGGACCTGCCCAGCACCGGCGCGCTGAAGACCTACTGCCACGAAGTGCTGGACCGTGTGCTTGACAGGCTGTCGCGCGAACCGAACGACGGCGCGGCGCTGTATCCCTACCGGCTGGCGCTGGCGCACGAGGACATGCACGGCGAGGCGATGCTCTACACCTTGCAGACCCTCGGCTTGCCCGCGCCGGAGCGGGCCGCGCACAACGGCCATCAGCTGTTTGCGCCATCGGAGATCTGCTTCCCCGGCGGGACCATCCAGCTGGGCAGCGCCGAGGGCAACGGCTTCGTGTTCGACAACGAGCGTCAGGCGCATGCCTTCCGCGTGGCGCCGTTCACGATCGACAGCACGCTGGTGACGAATGCGCAGTATGCCGATTTTATCGGCGACGGCGGCTACGACAACCGCCAGTTCTGGAGCAGCGCGGGCGCCGATTGGCTGATGCGCCAGGAGCGCTCGGCGCCGCGCTATTGGCAGCGCGACGGCGGGCAATGGCGCACGGTGCGCTTCGGCAGGCCCACGACGCTGGCCGGCGCCGAGCCGGTGCGGCATGTGAACCTGTACGAGGCGCAGGCATACTGCTCCTGGGCCGGCCGCCGCCTGCCGACCGAGGCGGAGTGGGAGTACGCCGCGCTGTCCGGCCATCCGGCGTTCCGGTGGGGCCAGCTGTGGGAGTGGACCGCGTCGCCGTTTGATGCCTACCCCGGCTTCCAGGCGGACCGCTACCGCGAATACTCGGAGCCGTGGTTCTCCACGCATCAAACCTTGCGCGGCGCCTCGTTCGCCACGCCGCCACGTTTCGTCAACGCCCGCTTCCGCAATTTCTTCCTGCCCGAGCGCGACGACATCTTCGCCGGATTCCGCACCTGTGCGTGGCCGGGATAACATCCACAACAAGCAGACTTTTTTCGGGAACTCCATGAAATTCAAGCATCTCCTGATCTCCGCCACCGTCGCAGCCACCCTGGGCGCGGCCGCGCCGTCGTTCGCCGACGGCGGAAAAGTGGTGGCGATACGCGCCGGCCGGCTGGTCGACGTGGTCGCCGGCACGGTGCTCAAGGACCAGACCATCGTCATCACCGGCGAGCGCATTACCTCGGTCGGCCCCAGCGCCTCGGCCAAGGTGCCGGCGGGCGCGCAGCTGATCGACCTGTCGTCGCAGACCGTGCTGCCAGGCCTGATCGATATGCACACCCATCTGACCGGCGACCCTTACCTGGGCGGCTACAACGCGCTGGGCGTGTCCGATACGCGGGCCGCACTGTACGGCGTGCGCGCCGCGCGCAAGACGCTGGAGGCGGGCTTCACCACCGTGCGCAATGTCGGCGCGAGTGGCTTTGGCGACGTGGCGCTGCGCGACGCCATCAACGACGGCGATTTCATCGGCCCGCGCATGCGCACCGCGGGTTACGCCATCGGCATCCAGGGCGGCCACTGCGACGAGAACCTGCTGCCGCCGGATATGAAGTTCACCAGCCGTGGCGTGGCCGACGGCCCGTGGGAAGCGCGCGCCAAGGTGCGCGAGATGGCCAAGTACGGCGCCGACGTGATCAAGATCTGCGCCTCGGGCGGCGTGCTGTCCAAGGGCGACGAGCCGGGCGCGCAGCAGTACACGCTGGAGGAGATGCAGGCCATCGTCGGCGAGGCGCATAAGCTGGGCCGCAAAGTGGCGGCGCACGCGCACGGCGCCAGCAGCATCCGCGATGCGATCCTGGCCGGCGTCGATTCGATCGAGCACGCAAGCCTGATCGACGACGAGGGCATCAAGCTGGCGCGCGAGAAGGGCACCTACCTGGTGATGGACATATACAACGACGACTTCATCCTGCAGGAAGGCGAGAAGGCCGGCATGCTGCCGGAGTCGATCGCCAAGGAGAAAGTGGTCGGCCAGATCCAGCGCGATAACTTCCGCAAGGCCCTCAACGGCGGCGCCAGGATGGCCTTCGGCACCGACTCCGGCGTTTATCCGCACGGCGACAACGCGAAGCAGTTCGCCTACATGATCAAGTACGGCATGACGTCGATGCAGGCGATCCAGGCGGCCACCATCAACGCGGCCGACCTGCTGGGCTGGAAGGACCGCGTGGGCTCACTCACCGCCGGCAAGTTCGCCGACATCATCGCCGTCAAGGGCGATCCTGCGGAGAACGCGACAGAGCTGACCAAGGTGACCTTCGTGATGAAGGGCGGCGAAGTAATCAAGAAATAAAGGCCTGCCGGGTCATCCCGCTGGCTCGCGGGGCCATGTTGTTGTGGCGCGAATGGTATAGGGAAGGGATTGTTTTTCTATATACTTTTCGCTTTCAGACAGTGCACTGTGAGCCAGTATGCGTTTTCAAGCCTTCCCCCGCCATCTGGCCCTGCTGGCGCTGGCCGCCGCGTTGAACGCATGCGGCGGCGGTTCTTCCGGCACCACGGCAAAGCCTGACGCCACGGCCGCCACCTTCACCGGCACCACGCCCGACACCTCCAGTCTCATCGACGTCGATGGCGCCCGGCAGACCCTTACGCTGCCTGGAGGCGCCGCGCTGAAGGGCATGGGCGATGCGCTGATCGTGGGCGACCATATCGTGGTGCGCTCGTTCTCCGATACCACCGTTATCCAGAACGGCAACCAGGTGCATCCGCGCACCCGACTGAGTGTGCTGGACAAGGATGGCGCGCTGGTGTCCAGCATCGATTACGGCTTCACACTGGCCGCCGGCTACCTGGGCGAGTGGCAGATGCTGCCCTCGCCGGACGGCTTTGTGATGGTGCAGTCCGGCCCCGGCGCCAAGCTGCTGCACTTCGACGCGCAGGCGAAGCAGATCGGCGGCGCCATCGACCTGTATCCGGGGGTGGCGCCCACGTCGACCACCGAGCTGGCGGCGGCCGAGAGCAGCGGCGCGGTGGACGGCAACGGCTTTTGGCTGGTCACCACCTTTTCCCTGCTGCCGGTCACCGACAAGACGCAATACCTGCTCAAGCTGTGCAAATTCGATTTCGACGGACGGCAGTTGACTCCGCCGTTCGAGATATCGACGTCGGCGCTGCATCCGCGCGTGGCCGCGTCGGCCGGCGTGGTGCTGTCCTCATGGCTGGAAGGCGGCGGCGCGATGGTCGCCATGTGGCCCAAGGGATTGGGCGCGCCCATCGTGCATACGCTGGGCACCAGTGGCGCATTGCCTTATCCGGTCGCGCTGGACACCAGCGGCAAAATGGGCGTGCTATGGAACGGCAAGGCCTCGCTCTCCAGTCCCGGCGGCGTGATGGGCGTGGCGCTCGACAAATCCGGCATCGCGGTGCTGCCGGCCGACCGCACCGACCTGGGACAGGAAACCTTGTCCGGCAAGTGGGCCGGCAACGGCCGTTCGCCCGATCTCGACGCGCATCTCTACAAGGGTAGCCTGCTGCTGGCCGATGTGGTGGTCGGTTCCTACAAGGTTGGCGATCCGGTGGGGGATGTGCTGGTGCTGGGCGATTACGGCGTCGGCACGGCGGCGCTGTCGGCACAGAAGTCGACCATCCTGCGCATCAAGTTGACCGGCACCGACACCGAGTTTGGCGGCACCGCGGTGATACGGCAGCTGATGTTTGACGGTCATGGCGTGCTGCTGGTCGGCGACGAGCATCGCCTGGTGATGATGAGGATTAAGCGCAATTGAGCCAACCCATGTCAGCGCTGCCTCAGGTTGACATGGCTGAAAAGCTATGCGATGCTCCTCGCATGATGCTGACTAAACGCCAATATTCGAAGCTTGCGATTATTGCCGCCATTATTTCGATGGCGGGTTAGCTTTTTGCAGCAACGAAGAAGCCCGCCCTGGAGGCGGGTTTCTTTTTTTGGGAATCTGGTCTCCGGGTTTTTTTAGCCAAGGAGAGTCCGATGAAAACAGAAGTCCCCGAAGTCGCCAACGTCCCGACCCTGCATCTCGTCTGCGGGAAAATCGCGGCCGGCAAATCCACGCTGACCAGCGAGCTGGCGAGCATGCCGAACACGGTGCTGCTCAGCGAAGACAAGCTGCTGGCAGCCCTGTATCCGGGCGAGATCAAGTCGCTGGCCGATTACGTCCGCTGCACTACAAAGCTGCGCGGCGCCTTGCACGGCTTGATCCAGAACATACTGGCTGCCGGCAGTTCGGTGGTGTTGGACTTCCCTGCGAATACGGTCGCGACGCGCGCCTGGATGAAGTCCCTGCTGGACAATACGGCCGCCGCGCACTGCCTGCACTATCTTGATGTCAGCGACGAGGAGTGCAAGCGGCGGCTGAAGCTCCGCAATGAGGAGGGCGCCCACCAGTTCAGCACGAGCGAGGCGGAGTTCGATTCGATTACCCAGTACTTCGTGCCGCCGGCGGACACGGAAGGCTTCAACGTCAAGATGGCGTGAGCCTTGGCGCGCCGCCGGCTTGCTTAGATCAGCGATTCAGCCAGGTCGCGCAGGTCCTCGGCGTATTCCAGTTCGACCAGTTCCTTGCGGGCGACGCCGCTGCGCCAGGCGGCGCTGGCGATCTTCGGCGTGACGCCGCCCAGCAGGCGCGGGTCCAGCAGGCCGGGCACCACGTAGTCCTTGCCGAAGCGGGCGTCGCTGCGTGCGATGTCGGCCAGCGCCACCACGCAGGCGCGCTTCATTTCCTGGTTGATGGTGGAGGCGCCGCAGTCCAGCGCCGCGCGGAACAGGTAAGGGAAGCACAGGGCGTTATTGATCTGGTTCGGATAGTCCGAACGGCCGGTGGCGATGATGGCGTCCGGCGCCACTTCGCGCACCAGTTCCGGACGCAGCTCAGGCTCAGGATTGGCCAGCGTGAAGACGATGGGCTGGGGCTTCATGCGCTGGATGTCCATCGGCGACAGCACGCCGGGACCTGACACGCCGAGGAACACATCGGCGCCCTCCATCACGTCGGACAGCTTGCTGGCGCTGGTGTCCTGCGCCCACGCGGCTTTTTCGCCGTCCAGCGCGCGCGCCGTGGTCAGCACGCCCTTGCTGTCGCAGACGAAGATGTTCCTGCGGCTCGCGCCCAGGTCCACCAGCAGTTCCAGGCAGGCGATGGCCGCCGCGCCGGCGCCGGAGCAGACGATCTTCACGCTGGAGATATCGCGGCCGGTCATTTCGATCGCGTTCAGCATGCCGGCGCCGACCACGATGGCGGTGCCGTGCTGGTCGTCATGGAACACCGGGATCGACAGGCGCTCGCGCAGCTTGCGCTCGATGTAGAAGCATTCCGGCGCCTTGATGTCTTCCAGGTTGATGCCGCCGAAGGTCGGATGTAGCGCGGCGACGATGTCGATCAGCTTATCGGGATCGGTTTCGTCGATCTCGATGTCAAAGGCGTCGATGCCGGCGAATTTTTTAAACAGCACCACTTTGCCTTCCATCACAGGCTTGCCGGCCAGCGCGCCGATGTTGCCCAGGCCGAGCACCGCCGTGCCGTTGGTGATCACGCCCACCAGGTTGCCCTTGGCCGTGTACTCGTAGGCCTTGGCCGGCTCGCGCTGGATTTCCACGCACGGCGCGGCCACGCCAGGCGAGTACGCCAGCGCCAGGTCTTCCTGGGTGGCGACGCTCTTGGTCACTTCGATGGCGATCTTGCCGGCGCTGCCGGCGCGGTGGTAAGCCAGCGCTTTTTGTTCGATGGTGCTCATGGTGTCCTCGTTATTTTATGTGGCTCTGAATGCGAAAAACGCCCGCACGGGCCAAAGCCGGTGCAGGCGCAAACTGCTGGGGATCAGTCGATCATGGATACAGGCCGCGTACTTCGCGGGCCTGCAGCACGCGGGTGCACGCCAGGATGAAGGTGGCGGTACGCAGCGTTACTTTCTTCTCCTGCGACACCGTCCACACGGCGTTGAAGGCGTCCTGCATGATGCGGGTCAGGCGGGCGTTGATCTCGTCCTCGCTCCAGAAGAAGCTGGAGAAGTCCTGCACCCATTCGAAGTACGACACGGTCACGCCGCCGGCGTTGGCCAGCACGTCCGGCACGATCAGCACGTCCTTGTCGGTCAGGATGTCGTCCGCTTCCGGGGTGGTCGGGCCGTTGGCGCCTTCCAGGATGATCTTGGTGCGGATCAGCGGCGCGTTGGCGGCGGTGATCTGCTGTTCCAGCGCGGCCGGAATCAGGATGTCGGACTCGATGCCCCAGAACGCGTCGCGGTCCAGGAAGGCTTCGGCGCCGGCGAAACCGGTCACGCTGCCGCATTCGGCCACGTGCTGGTGCAGGCGTGCCACGTCCAGGCCACCTTGGTGAACCACGGTGCCGGTGTGATCCTGCACGGCGATGACTTTGGAGCCGGCTTCCGCGAACATGGTCGCTGCCACGCCGCCGACGTTGCCGAAGCCCTGGATCGCCACACGAGCGCCTTCGATCGCCACGCCGCGCTTGGCGGCGGCTTCGCGGCCCACCACGAACACGCCGCGGCCGGTCGCTTCGCGGCGGCCCAGCGAGCCGCCCAGCGAGATTGGCTTGCCGGTGACGACGCCGGTCGACAGGTTACCTTCGATCATGGCGTAGGAGTCCATCATCCATGCCATCACCTGTTCGTTGGTGTTGACGTCCGGTGCCGGGATGTCCTTGTTTGGTCCGATGATCAGCGAGATTTCGCTGGTGTAGCGGCGGGTCAGGCGCTGCAGTTCGCCGCGCGACAGGGTCTTCGGATCGACACGGATGCCGCCCTTGGCGCCACCGTATGGAACGTTGACGGCCGCGTTTTTCACGGTCATCCATGCCGACAGTGCCATCACTTCGGACAGGGTCACGTCCTGGTGGAAACGCACGCCGCCTTTACCTGGGCCGCGCGACATGTTGTGCTGGACGCGGTAGCCTTCGTAGTGGGCGATGGAGCCGTCATCGCGCTCGATGGGCACGTCGACGGTCAGGATGCGCTTCGGGCGCTTCAGGGTTTCCACCCAGCGCGACAGGTTGCCCAGGTGCGGGGTGACGCGGTCGATCTGCTGCAGGTAGACGCCCCAAGGGCCGAGGTCTTCTGGATTGAGGTAGGAAGGCAGTGCGTGTGCTTGTACAGTGGTCATGCTCAAGTCTCCGTTGAATTCGTGGCTGAAGGCCGCTCGTGGCGCTCTTCAAGTGGGTCGAATCATAGGACGGGAGATTGAAAACGGGCCAATGCTGTATGCGCATTCGGTTATGCAAAAAATGCATAGTTATGACGCGGCCGGCTTTTTGCTTACCTTTTCGCTTACCTTTCCGAGACTGCGACGCGGCGTTTTCGGCCGCTGTCCTTCTGCTGCCGTTCGAGGAATTCCCACAGCCTTTCGACGATGGCCTTGCCGCGCCGCTGCGCCGACGGGCGCTCGCGGTACAGGCGGATCTCCATCTCGATTTCCCACTCCGAGGCGCCGCCGTCTGCGCGCGCCAGCTGCTTTTGCTTGAGCTCCCGCGTGACCGCCGATTCGGGCAGGAAGGCCACGCCGCGGCCCTCCAGCGCCATCATCTTCAGGCCCTCGGCCATATCGGTCTCGTAGTGCGGGTCCAGGTGCAGCGGGGTTTTTGCGTCGGTCAGGATCAGCTCCACCATGCGGCCCAGGTAGGCGTTGTTGGTGTACGATAAAAACGGCAGCGGCTCCTTCTTGGTGCCGGGCAGCGTGAATTCCGGCGCCTTGTTCTTGTCGCAGCGCGCGTAGGCGCGCAGCGACTCGCGGCCCATCACCAACATGTCGTAGCGGCCCGGATCGAGCTGCACCGGCTGGCGCGGATGGTGGTAGCACAGCAGCAGGTCGCAGCCGCCTTCGACCAGCTGCATCACCGCGTCGTGGACGTTGAGCGCCATCAGGCGGCTGCTGATCGGCGCGAAGTCCTGCTCCAATGCGGTCAGCCATTTCGGCACGAAGGTCAGCGACAGCGTGTGCGGCACCGCCAGGTCGATGCTGGTCTGCGCGGCGGCGCGCTTGGAGCGCAGCATGTCGCGCGCGCCGTTGATCTGCGCCAGCATCTCCAGCGCCTGTTCGTAGAACACGATGCCGGCCGGCGTCAGGCGCGTTGGATACGAGGTGCGGTCGATCAGGTCCGTGCCCAGCCAGTTCTCCAGCGACTGGATGCGGCGCGAGAAGGCGGGCTGCGTCACGTGCCGCAGCGCCGCCGAGCGGCTGAAATTATTGGTCTCGACCAGCGAGATGAAGTCTTCCAGCCATTTGGTTTCCATGCGCTTTTCCTTTTACTGCGGTTGCGGGGCGTTGTCGCTGCTGATGCTGCGGATCGGCGTGAGCAGATACGCCAGCGTCGCGAACACCACCAGTATGATGCCACCGCCGAGGAACAATTGCGACAGCGAGATCACGGTCAGCACCCAGCCTGCGCCGGCGGCCGACAACGGCGCCAGTCCCATGAAGATGAACATGAAGATGCTCATGGCGCGGCCCATCATGTGCGGCGGCACGCGGCGCTGGATCCAGGTGAAGACGTTGATCTGCATGTAGCCGGACAGCAGGCCGAGGCCCAGCATCAGCGCGCAGGCCTGCCACGGCGCCTGCACGGCGCCCAGCGGCATCACCAGCACGCCGGCGATGGCGTCGCCCACCAGCAGCACGGTGCCGAAGCTGGCGAAGCGCAGGCGCGCGCCGGCCATCGCCGCCACGGCCATCCCGAGCAGCATGCCGGCGCCGTTGGCGCCCATCAGCAGGCCGAAGGCGGAGGCGCCGTGCAGCTTCTCGCTGGCCAGCACCGGCAGCGCCACCTGCATCGCGCCGCCGATGAACAGCGACACGGTGCCCCAGTAGATGAAGCACAGGCGCAGCGGCACATCGTTCCACACCATCACCAGGCCGGCGCCGACGGAGCGCAGCACCGATTGCGGCGCTTCGTTGTGCTCCGGCGCTTTCAGTATGCCGACCTTGGACAGGGTCCATGCCGAGACCAGGAAGCTGAGGCAGTCGAAGCCGAACGCGAAGGCCAGGCCGCGCGCGTCGGCCACCACGCCGTCGGCGCCGTTGCCCGATATGGCCAGCAGGCCGGCCGCCAGCAGGGGGCCGATCAGCATCGACACCTGGCGCAATCCCATCAGCACGCCGTTGGCGGCCTGCAGGTGTTCGGCGGCTATCGCCTGCGGCATGATGGAGGTGCCCGATGGGATGCCGAACGCCTGCGCCAGGCCGATGCCGAAGGCCAGCACGTAGATCAGCATCAGCGTCAGGTGCGCGTTCATGTCGATCGTCAGCGTTAGCGATTCGCTCAGCGACAGCGTCAGCGTGGGCTGGTTGTTCAGCACCAGCAGCGTCAGCACGCCGAGCAGCAGGGCGTTGGCGTACTTGCTCAACATGAGCACGCGCTTGGGCGAGTAGCGGTCCACGACGGCGCCGCCGATCAGGATGAAGACCGCGCGCGGTATGCTCATCAGCGCGATGACGAAGCCCAGCGCCAGCGTGTCGCCGGTGAGCTTGAGCACCAGCCAGGGCAGGGCCACCATGGTCAGCTGGTCGCCCAGCATGGAGATCACGCCGCCGCGCAGCAGCCACTTGAAGTTATGGTCGCGCATCAGGGCCGCGCGTTGCCGTTTTTTGGGATCGTCCATGATGGCGGTCTCTCAGGAGTTGGTGGCGTTTATGCCGGCGATGAGCGCGAGCGCCGTGCTCAGTTCATCGAAATGCGCGGTGGGGCAGTTGCGCAGCAGTTCCTTGCTGATCTGCTCCGCCACCGTGACGGCGTTGTTGAGCAGCTCGCGGCCGGTGGCGGTGATGGCGGCGTAGGCCACGCGGGCGTCGCGCGGATCCTGCTGGCGCTCGACCAGGCCGATTTTCTCCAGCGGCAGCAGGGTGCGCGTGACGCCGGACGCGGTCAGGCCCTGGCGCTCGGCCAGGTCAACCCGGCGCAGGCGGCCGCCTGGCGCGCGGTTCAGGTAGTGCAGCAGCATGAAGTCGCCGAAGCTGATGCCGTGGTAGCCGCCCAGCACCTGGTCGAGCCGGCGCACCAGCGTGGCCTGCGCCCGCGCCAGCCGCAGCGCGAATTCCAGGCTGGGACTGATGTCGGCAGGGGTGTCGTTGATGATGTCGCTCATGGTGTACTCCGTTGTCAATTAATTCTTGATAAATGCTTGAGTAAACAAGTATATCTCAACTAATTGCGGATGCAAGAAGTTTTTGTTTTTTCTGCAATGGATACGGTTTAGAATCAGCGCAGCGCAAGCTTCAATTTACTTAAACTACAAAAAAACAGCAGGAGACAAAGATGCATATGGGGACCACCGAGATCTTCCTGATCGCGATGCTGATCATTTTCAGCGTGCCTTACCTGATCTGGCGCCTTGGCGGCACGGACTACTACGCGCCGCTGGTGGTGGTGCAAATCATCGCCGGCATTCTGCTGGGGCCGGGCATCATGGGCCGCGCCTATCCCGAGTACTATAGTTTCGTGTTCAACCCGCAGGTGGTGCAGTCGCTCAACGGCATCGCCTGGTGGGCGGTGATGATCTTCGTGATGATCGCCGGCATCGAGCTGGACCTGAAAAAGGCCTGGGAGCACCGCCGCGAAAGCACCATCACCGCCGGCCTGGCGCTGGGCACGCCGCTGGTGTTCGGCTGCGTGGCCGCGCTGGGGCTGCTCGGCTACGCCGGCTGGATGGGGCCGAAGGCGCACAGCTGGCAGTTCGTGCTGGGCGTGGGCATGGCCTGCGCCGTCACCGCGCTGCCGATCCTGATCCTGCTGATGGAGAAGCTGGAGATCCTGCGCCAGCCGATCGGCCAGCGCATCCTGCGCTACGCCAGCCTGGACGACATCGCCATCTGGGGCGTGCTGGCGGTGATCCTGCTGGACTGGGACCGCGTCGGCCGCCAGGTTGGCTTCCTGCTGGTGTTCGCGGTGGCGACCAAGCTGTTCCGCATGATGATGGTGCGGCTGGAGGAGCGAGACCGCTGGTACGTGTCCTTCATCTGGCTGGCGGCGTGCGCCCTCGCGGCCGACTGGGCCGGCCTGCACTTCATGGTCGGCGCCTTCCTGGCCGGCGCGGTGATGGATGCCGAATGGTTCAACCAGGAGAAGATGGACTTCCTGCGCGCCAACGTGTTGATGGCGGTGATGCCGGTGTTCTTCCTCAGCACCGGCCTGCGCACCAATTGGGCGTTGGGCGGGTCGGCCGTGTTCCTCGTGGCGGCGTTGCTGCTGGTGGCCTCGGTCAGCGGCAAGCTGGCCGGCATCCATATCGCCGGCAAGATCCTGAAGTGGGGCCCGGGCGAGGCGTCCATCATCGGCTGGCTGCTGCAGACCAAGGCCCTGATCATGATCATTTTTGTCAACATTTTGCTCGACAAGCAGATCATCACCAGCGAGACCTTCACGGCGCTGCTGCTGATGGCCATCGGCAGCACGATGCTGACGGTGCCGATGGTGTACCCGAAATTGCAACGGGTCGCGCAGCTGATCTTCAAAACCAGCTGATATAATTGCGGGATGAACGATACTACTCAACTCCCTCCGCTGCCGGATCGCCTGTCGATCGACCCGCGCAGCAAATTCCACGTTGCCGCCGTGTTCGAACACGAAGTGGGCATCCGTTTTAACGATAAAGAACGCCTGGACGTTGATGAGTACTGCATCAGCGAAGGCTGGATCAAGGTCCCGGCCGGCAAAAGCCTGGACCGTAAGGGCAACCCGATGCTGATCAAGCTGAAGGGCAAAGTCGAAGCGTTCTATCGTTAATTCAACCGTCGTAATACAAAAACCACCCGCCTGAACTTGTTCAACGCGGGTGGTTTTTTTTCGTGCCTACGGTCAGAACTTGTAGTTGTACTCCGCCGTGAAGCGCACCTGCCGCTCAGGCGAACGGCCCAGCACCTGGTTGTAGTACGGGCTGATGGTATCCGCGCCCGAGTTGTAGACCGGCTGCGTGGCCAGGTCGGTTTGCTTGTTGAACAGGTTGAACACGTCGGCCTTCAAGGTCAGGCCCTTGAGCCAGCGCGGCATGTAGGTCGCGTTCAACGCCAGCCGCACGTCGGTCGGCAGCGTGCCCACCGAGCCGCGCGGCGTCAGCTGCTCGTCGCAATAGAAGGTCGCGGCGCCATACCAGCCGGCCGGGTTGTTGTTGACGTTGAGCGCCTTGGGCAGGTTGCCGATGCAGGACTTCGGCGCGCCGGTGGCGACGTTGAGGTTCGCGCCCAGGCGCCATTCCGGCGTCAGCTCGTAGTAGCCATACGCCTTGAGCACATGCGTGTGGTTGTTGGGCAGCAGGCCGTTCGCGCCGGTCATCAGTTCCGGATAGTCGAAGGCGGTGGTGGCGGCCAGGTCGGCCTGGCCGATGTCCGACGCCACCTGGCCTTCCATGTTGCCCCGGCTGCGCGACCAGGTGTAATTGACCTTGCCGTACCAGCCGTTGCGCAGCGGGTGCTCGAGGAAGAAGTCCAGCGCCGTGTAGATGCGCTCCACCTTCGGCAGGCCCATGTCCTCGGCCGACAGCGGCACCGTCACCAGCTTGCCGTCGCCGCGCAGGTCCAGTTCCAGCGTGTTGTCGCGGCCCGGATTGACCAGCAGGCAGGGCATGCTGTACTTGCTGGCGTTGACGTTGTTGCGGCGCGCCCAGGCGTCCACCGGACGCTGGTCGCACCAGTCCTCGATGGTGTTGCGCAGCGTGCGGTAGGTGAACTTGGCGCCGCCGTTGAAGGACGGCGTCAGCGCCGCTTCGAAGCCCAGCGCCAGTTCGTCCTGGTAGGTCGCCCCGAGGGAGCTGGCCGCCACCTGGTGCGGATCCTTGGCCTGGCCGTACTCGTTACCGGCGGAGAAGGGCGGGCTGATCTCGGTCAGGCCGGTCGGCGCGCCGGTCTTGGCATCGACGCCGGTGTAGGTGAAGTAGTGGTCGATGTGGACCGGGTTGCCCGCCAGGCGCAGCGCCACGCTGGTGGGGATCTGCAGGTGGTAGCGGCCGGCGTTGGCGAACAGTTTCAGGCTGCTGTCGCCGCGCATGTCCCACGACGCGCCCAGGCGCGGCGCCAGCATGTGGCGCTGCTCCGCATACGGCACGCCGAAGCTGTTCTTGTTGGTGAACTGCTCGTTGCGCAGGCCAAGGTCCAGCAGCAGCCGGTCGGTGATCTGCCAGCGGTCCTGCAGGTACTGCGCGCTCTGGTCGGTCTTCGGCGAGGCCGAGTCGCTCTGGTGATATTCGTCCACGTAGTAGCCCTGCGTGCCGTAGCCGCCGCCGGATGCCGGCGAGCGTCCGCCCGGCACCGCCGCATTTGGATTGGACGAGCGGAAGTAGATCCAGCTGCCGCCGCCCGCCAGCGAGGAGCCGTTGATGGACGAGACGTTGTTGCGGTCAAGGCCGGCGCGCAGCGCGTGGTCGCCCAGCTTGTACTCGACGTCCAGGCGCAGCGTGGATTGCTTGTCCTCCGCGTTCTCGACCTGCATGGTGCCGCCGATCGGTTGCGGGTTGTTGTAGCTCAGCCCCGGCACCTGCGCGTGCGCCGGCGCGCTGACCTGGTACACGCCCGGCACATAGCCCTCCACGCTTTGCGGATAGGTCGACTTGAAGCGGCCCGCCAGCGCCGTCACGGTCAGGCGGTCGGTCAGGAAGCCGGTGTATTTCAGGATCGAGTCGTTGGTGATGGCGCCGTCGCCCGTCACGCCGTCGGCGCGCGTGCTGTTGCGCTGTAGCGTGCCGTAGTCGAAGCCGTAGTTCTGCTGCGTCTTCTTGTACTCGTCGTGGATCTGGGTGAATTCCAGGCGGTGGTCGTCGTTGATGTTGTAATCGAGTTTGACCAGGTAGCGCGGCGTGTGGGTATCGCGCTCGGTCCAGCCGTTGGTCTTGTTGGTCGAGTCGGAGTCCTTGCTGATGTAGCCGGAGGTGAAGCGGTCCTGCTCCACGTTGGCGAACACGAACAGCTTGTCCTTGATCAGCGGGCCGCCGACATAGGCGCTGCCGAAGACGTCGGTGGCGGTGTTCGAGCCGCGGTAGGTCAGCAGCTTGCCGTCGGTGGCCGGGTTGGCGCCGGTTTGCGGATAGTAGGTGTCTTCCGGTTTGGCGCGCAGCTTGTTGGGCGTGTACTGCAGCACCGCGCCGGCTTCCCAGCGGTTGGTGCCGCTCTTGGTGGTGATGTTGACCACGCCGCCGGTGGAGCGGCCGAATTCCGCGCTGTAGCCGCCCTGCAGGATCTGCGCCTGCGCGATGGCGAAGAACGGCAGCGTGGTCGAGCCGATCTGCTTGTACACATTCGTGACCGGGAAGCCGTTGATGTAGTACGAGTTCTCCGACACGCCGGCGCCGCCGAAGCTGTCGCCGCCGATGCGCGGATTGCCGCGCGTGGTGCCGGGCGCCAGCTGGATGATGCCCGACAGGCTTTGCGCCACGGGCAGCGCCTGCAGTTCGCTCGCGGTGAACACGGCGCCGTTGTTGGTGTTGCTGACGTCGATGGTGCGGCGCCTGGTGGTGACGGTGACCGCCTGCACGGCGTCGAACGAGGCTTCGACGCCCTGGCCGATCAAGGCTTCCACGTCCAGCGTGCGTTCGACTTCGCCGCCGCGCATCAGCATGACCTTGTAGCTGCCGGGCTGCATGGAGGTGGCCTGATAGCGTCCGCTGGCGTCCGGGTGGACGGTGCGGCGCGCGCCGGTGGCCGTGTTCTCCAGCACCACGCTGGCGCCATTGGCGTTGGCGATCTGGCCGAAGATGGTGCCGGTGGCGTTGGACTGCGCGTAGGCCGGTGCGGACAGGCTGCCCGAAAGCAGGACGCCGCCGAATGCCAGCGCGAGGGCGTGGGCTACAACGGTCATCCGGATGGGGTTCTTCATGATGTCTCCTTATCGTTTTTATGATGATGGCCGGCTGCCGTGGGCAGCCGGCTGAGACATACTAGGCAAGGAGGGGTTTGCGATCTAATGAATCTTTAGCGACTACCATTGCTGGAAACGATATATATCAATCGGGCAGCGTGACCTGCAACGGCGCCTTGCCGTCCCACGCTCGGTCGAGCAGGGTCTTGCCGTCGAGGCGCACCAGCACGCGCTGCGTTGGCTGTCCCGGCTGCGTTGTTTTAACGCGCGTGGTGGCCAGCTCCAGTCCCTCGCCCTGTTCGCCCGCGCCGAACGCACGTATGCGCCGCAAGGCCATGCGCGGCCAGCCCTTGGGCAGTCGTGGTGCGAAGCTGAAGCTGCGCAAACCGGTCGGCTCGATGCCGAACAGGCCCTCGGTCATCACCCGCGCATACAGGCCGCTCTCCGCCGACAGGTGGCGCTGCTGTCCCTCCGGCCATGCCTCCACCGCATACGGCACGTGTTCTCCCAGCAGGCGGCGGCCGGAGTAGTAGCGCAGGTAGGGCATGGTGCGTTCCAGCTCGCCCGCCTTCAGCAGGCCGCGCAAGGCGTACAACGTTGCGCGGTCCCAGAAGGTCTTGTCGCCGGCCTCGGTCAGCACACCGTTTTCCGACCACAGTTGCGGCGACAGCAGCGCGTCGATGGTGCCGCGCTGGCGTTCCGTGATGCCGAGCGCCAGCGGCAGCGCGATCCATGCGCGCAGCTTGTCGTTGCCGGCGTAGTAGCGGTAGGTGTCGTAACCACCGATGCTGGCGCCGAAGTAGCGCTCGATGGCGGCGCGTTGTTCCTGCGCCTCGTGCTGCAACGCTGCCGCGCGCTGCGGGTCGCCCAGCGCGGCGTTCAGGCGCGCGCCGCCGGTCAGGCCGCCGTAGGCCAGCACGTTGGTCGACAGGTTGGCTTTGCCGGCCGGGAAGCGGCCTTCCAGTTCGTCGCTGTCGGAATGGACGATACCGTCGGCGTCGCGCTGGCGGCGGGTGAATTCCAGGCACCAGTTGATCAATGGCAGCAGCTGGCGCGCGGTGCCGGCATCGCCTTGCGCGAGGGCGAACTGGCTGGCGCCGTAGGAGATCATGGCGCAGTCGCCACGGTCGCCGGCGCCGTTCCAGTAGCTGCGGCCCTCGGCGACGATGGAGGAGGGCAGCGGCTTGTATTCGGCATTCATGTAGCGGGCGAACAGGCCGAAGCTGGTGACGGCGCTTTGCACGGCGGCGCGGTCGCCCAGGTAGGGGAAGAAGGGATTGACGTATTCCGCCTGGTCGTTGGCCCACACGGCGGCGTAGTAGCGCGTGCCGCCCGGGCCGTGCAGCAGGCCGCCGCGCGTGGCGAACACGCTTTCGGCGGCGCGCACCTTGGAGAAGGCGAACATGGCGTCGAGCACCGGGTCCGGCGTTTCCAGCACCAGCTCATCGCGCCATTGTGCGACCTTGCGGGCGCGTGCCTGCAGGGCTTCTTCGCCGTCGACGTAGACCATTTCGTTTTGCAGGCGGCCGCTGATGATCACGTCCACGTGCGTGCGCGCGCCGGGCGCCAGTGTGCCTTCGCGCGCGGGGGAGCGCACCTCGATCACATAGGCGCCGTGCGTGCCGCGTTCGGCGGGCGTGGTCTCGCTGGTGGCCAGCGCGGCGAAGCTGTAGCGGCGGGCGGTCTTGCCGTTGTTGACCAGTTCCAGGCGTTCCACCAGCGCCGGTTCGTCCGGCGATGGCGTCAGGGTGCGGGTCAGCAGCAGGCCAGGCGCCAGCTGGGATTGCAGCGCGAGGCGGCCGTCGAAGCGTACCTGCCGCAGCTGCTCGGCGGCGGCGGGGGCGCCGTCGATGGCGATGGCGGGCGTGGCTTCGGGGCCGAACTTGCGTATCAGGCTGGCGTGCGTGTCGTCGGGGATGGTGCGCAGCATCGGCCACACCACGGTGCGCGACAGCAGCAGCGTGCCGTCGACCTGGCTGCCGTAGTCGATCACCGCCGATACCTGCCGGCCGCTCATCTCCAGTTGGTCGCGATGGGCGTCGGCGACCTGCCAGCGGATGGCATTGCCGTCGATCTGCCAGCGCGGCGTGAAGGCCGGCGGCGCGGCTTGCGCCAGGCTGGCCGCGAACAGTGCCGCGGCCAGAGCGACGGCGCGTGTGCGTAAAGTCATGTGCATGCTGCTCTCCTTATTGCGCGGGCTTGGCGGGGCGGATGATGGCGGCCCAGCCGCCGCCTGGCGCCAGCTGCATGGTCAGGCGGCTGGCGCGGGTGACGCTGGCGCTGCCGGCCTGCACGTCGGTGGCGAAGATGGCGGCGTTCGGGCCGTCCTCCATGCTGCTCATCTGGTAGCTGCCTTCGCCGAGGAAGGACAGGTCGAGCGCCAGTTCGCGGCCGTCGGCGCCGGTCATCGCGCCCACATACCAGGTGTCGCCGTGGCGGCGCGCCATTGCCACGTAATGGCCCAGGTCCGCGTGCAGCACGCGGCTTTCGTCCCACTCCACCGGCACCTGGCGGATGAAGTCCAGCGACGACGGATTGGCGCGGTATTGCGACGGGCTGTCGGCCAGCATCTGCAGCGGGCTTTCGTACACCACGTACATCGCCAGCTGGTGCGCGCGCGTGCCCTGGCTCATCGGCCGGTCGAAGCTGGCCACGAAGTCCTTGCGGTGGGCGTTGCTCATGGCGCCCGGCGTGTAGTCCATCGGCCCGGCGAACATGCGGATGAAGGGGATGGTCACGTCATGTTCCGGCGTCTGCTTGTCGGTCCACTTGTCGTTCTCCAGTCCTTTCACGCCCTCGAAGGTGAGCACGTTCGGCCAGGTGCGCTGCAATCCGCTGGGCTTGAAGCTGCCGTGGAAGTCCACCAGCAGGTGGCGCGCCGCCGCCTCGCGCGCCACGCGTTCGTAGTAGTTCACCATCCACTGGTCGGCGCGCTGCATGAAGTCGACCTTGATGCCGGCCGCGCCCCAGCGCGCGAACTGGTCCAGCGCTGGTTTCATCTGCGTGTCCAGCGTCTTCCAGGACACCCACAGGATGATGCCCACGCCGCGCTCCTTGGCGTGCGCCATCAGCGCCGGCATGTCGATCGCCGGCTTGACCGCCAGCAGGTCACCCAGCACATACCAGCCTTCGTCCATGATGATGTATTCGAGGCCGTTCTCCGCCGCGAAGTCGATGTAGTGGCGGTAGGTGCGCGTGTCGATGCCGGCCTTGAACGGCACGTTGTACAGGTGGTTGCCGTTGTACCAGTCCCACGCCACCTTGCCCGGCTTGATCCACCCGGTCTGCTTCAGTTCCTGCGCGTCGGCCAGCAGGTAGGGCATCTGGTTGGTCAGCAGGCCGCCGGCTTCGGCGGCGATGCCCAGGATACGCCACGGGTAGGCGCGCGTGCCTTCGGTGCGCGCGATGTAGGGCGCCTCCTGCGTCACCGGCACGTTGCGGTCGTCGCGCGCGGTGTCGGCCAGCGCCACTTTCGGGAACACGGCGCGCAGGCCGTCCGCCTCGCCGTGCAGGTACATGCCGGGATAGTCGCGCAGCCCGGATTCGGTCAGCACCAGGTGGGCGCCGCCGCCGCGCACCAGCGCCGGCACGCCGACCAGCTTCCCGGCCGCCTCGCTCACGGCCAGCGTCTGGTAATAGTGCTCGTTATGCGACTGCATGGACTTCTCCTGCGGCCAGTACAACGTGTCCTGCGGCCGCACGTGCACGCCCGCCAGTTCGTCCTCCACCGTCACCTGGCCTGGCAGCGCGGTGCGGAAGCGGTAGGCGATGCCTTCGTCGTAGGCGCGCACCTCCAGCGTGTAGCCGCCGGCGAAATCCAGCTTCAGCGCGTTGTAGTGGTCGCGCACCTCGCGCGACTTCTGCGCCACCACCGGCCGCACCGAAGTGTCGATGCTGTGGCGCTGCTGGCCGGTCAGGCGCGGGTGCTCGCCCAGCGTGCCGATGCCGCTCAGTTTGAGGCCGATGGGCGTGGGCAGCACCAGCTGGGTGTCGCGCAGGCTGACCGCGAGCGTGAGCTGGTCGCCGGTGGCGATGGTCACGCGCAGCTGGCGGTCGGGCGAGCTCAGTTCCAGCGGGGTGGCCGCGTGGCTGGCCAGCGGGGCGATGAGAAGCAGCGCGCCGGCCAGGCGGCGCGCGAGGGATGGATGGTTCAAGGCGGGTCTCCGTAGGTGTTTGGGCCATGCTAATCGCGGCGGGCGATAGCCGTCCATTCACCTTTTATGCTGCTGCCATATCCAACGCGGTATGGCTGGCGATGGCCTGGCGCCTTATCGCCTGCAGCAGCAGTTCGGCGCCCGGCGACAGCAGCCGGTCGCGCCGGCGGATGATGCCGAAGGGGTCCATCTGGCACGCCAGCTCGATCGGCAGCACCGCCAGCAGGCCCAGCTCCCGGTAGTGCTGCGCGACGTCGGCCGACATCACATTGAGCGCGTCGCTCATCTGCAGCATGCTGGTGATCAGCACGATCTCGCTGGTGTCGACCACGTCGCTCGGCGGCTCCAGGCCGGCGTTGTGGAACAGCTGCTCGAAGCGCAGGCGCAGGATGCTGCCGGTGGGCGGCATGATCCACGGCGCCAGCGCCAGCTCGCGCAGGTTGAGGTGGACGCGCCCGGCCAGCGGATGGCCGGCGCGCGCCACCACCACCACCGGCTCGGCGCCCAGTTCCTCGTACTGCAGGTCGGCGCTGTCCGGCTGGCTGGTCATGCGCGCCAGCAGGAAGTCGAAGGCGCCGCGCTGCAGGCGGTCCAGCAGTACGGTGCTCGATTCGATCTGCACGCCGATGCGCAGTTGCGGCGCGTGCTGCTTGACGCGCGTGATCGCTTGCGGCAGCAGCCGCATGGCCGGCGTCATGATGCTGCCGACGTCGACCTGGCCCGCCAGCCCGGACCTGAGCGCGACGATGTCCTCGTGCGCGCGCGCCAGGCTGGTGAGCGCCATGCGCGCGTGGCGGATCATGCTTTCGCCGTAGATGGTGGGCTCCATGCCGCGCGGCAGGCGCTCGAACAGCGCGATGCCCAACATATCCTCGAGCTCCTTGAGCTGCTTGGAGGCGGCCGGCTGGGTCATGCACAGCACCTCGGAGGCGCGGCTGAGCGTGCGCTCGTCGTCGAGCGCGATCAGCAGCAACAGCTGCCGGGTCTTGAGCCGCGCGCGCAGGAACCAGTTGGGATTGGGCGCGTTCATGCCGGCGTGCGCTTTGTCGATTTTGTCATGGCATCTCCCTTATCGTTATGGAAAAAAGTATAGGGGTGGGGCCATACCCGATCAATGACGCAATCGAGGGGATTGATAACGAAATCGGCATAGTCGCCGGCGTGGCGTTCAAATGCGAAAACGGCCCGGCCGAAAAATCGACCGGGCCGTTCCGCATCCGGGCTCGCCATGCCAGGCGCCGCTTGTTGTTAGCGCGCCGGTTGTTCTCCGCGCAACTTGTCCAGCATTTGCAAGGTCGCCGGCAGCAGGTTCATGATGCCGTGGTAGGCGCAGTATTCACAAAATGCTTCTTCCGGACTCATGGCGGTGATGCTGGCGTCCGAGTGGCCGCGGCGGCGCAGTGCGCGTAAGCAGGCTGCGTCCATATTCCTGGCGTTCATGCGCTGATTCCCTTTCGATTTATATGGTTGAGGGGTGGTACCAGCGCAATTATATGCTCAAAATAATGCCTTGTGGCAACTAAATTGGATTTTCTTAATTATCGGAAGCACTATGCTATCAGGCCGCCGGCTGCGGCACGGCGGCCGCCCGGGTGTCGCGGTGCAGCCGCCACAACAGGGCCAGGCCGACCAGCGAGGTGCCGACCATCACATAGCCGATGTGATTGAAGTGCTGCAGCTGGCCGCCCGCGCTTTGCGTGACGATGTGGCCGGCCACCACCGAGGCCAGGCCGCCCGACAGCTGCTGCACCGAGGCGCTGATGGCGTTGAACGAGCCGCGCTGGGTCTGCGCCGGCACCGTCGAGACGATGGCCTGGAACGGGATCATGCGCGAGAAGATGCCGATGAACATCACCGTGTTGATGACGATGAGCACCGGCAGCGAGGTCGGGCCCAGGTTGGTGTAGATCAGCACCATGGTGATGGTCAGCGCGGTGCCGAACATGAACACGCGGAACTTGCCGACCGCGTCGGCCACCTTGCCGATCAGCGGGCCGACGAAGATGGTGCACAGGCCGGTGACCAGGTAGACCGTCGGCAGGTGCTGCAGGTCGATGCCCAGGTTGTTGACCACATAGGCGCTGCTGAACGGCATCAGCATGAAGCCGCCGGTGGTCAGCAGCGCGGTAGTGGCAAAGGCCAGCAGGTAGCGCCGCTCGGTCACGGTGTGGAACAGGTGCATCCAGGCGCTGTGCTCCTGCGGCTTGCCCAGGTGGGCGTCGACCGGCTGCAGGCGCCACGCCACCAGCAGGCCGCCGGCCAGCCCGAGGGCGGCCATGGCGGTGAACGGCACGTGCCAGTTCCACTGGTTGGACAGGTAGATGCCGACCGGGATGCCCAGCACCTGGCTGGCGGCGAAGGCGGTCTGGATCAGGCCCATGACGCGGCCGCGCTGTTGCGGCACGAACAGGTCGGTGGCGATCGCCAGCACGACCGAGCCGATCACGCCGCCGAACAGGCCGGTGACGATGCGCGCCGCCAGCAGCGATTCATAACTCTGCGCCAGGCCGCACCACAGCGTGCCCAGCACGAAGCCGGCGTAGAAGAACAGCAGCAGCTGCTTGCGGTCGAAGCGGTCGGCGAAACCGGCCGTCAGCAGGCCCGACGCGGCCGCGCTGAAGGCGTAGGCCGAGACCACCAGGCCGAATTGCTGGGGGCCGATGTGCAGGGCCGGCATGATGACCGCGCCCAGCGGCGACATCAGCATGAAATCGAGGATGACGGCGAATTGCAGGAAGGCCAGCATCGCCACCACGGTTTTTTGATAGCCGGTGAACGGCGTTGGGACGTGTTTAGTCATGTGTCGTTTCTTTGTGGGGACGGCAGTAGGCGCTGCGGTCCTTGTGGAATTGTGCGCGCTCTTCGGGCGTCATGGCCTGCCAGCGCTGCCAGCGTTCGCGCCCGCCGTGGAAGCCGCCGCCGTGCCGCCCGCGGAAGCCGCCGAACAGGATACGGCACAATACCAGCAGACCGAGCGCGCGCCAATAATCGATTTGCATGCTGCCGGCGAACACCCCGGGCATGACCCAGTTCCACAGCATCATCACGACCCAGGCCAGCAAGGCCACCCCCAGCAGGATGATGGGCAAAAACAGCAGCTTTCTTTTCATTTCAGATTCTCCTTTCGTTTCATTCGTTGCCGTACAGGGTTTGCAAGCGCGTGCGCAGGTACAGGACCGCGTAGCGTTTGCGCGCCAACAGGGTGTTGATCGATACGCCGCTTTGCGCGGCCATTTCCTTGAAGCTCACGCCATCCAGCTCGTGCGCGACGAACACCTCGCGCTGGTTGGCCGGCAGTTCCTCCAGCGCCGTTTGCAGTTCCTCCAGCAGCGTGGCGCGGGCATAGGCGTCCTCCGGGGTGCCGTCCACCGACGGCAGCAGCAGGTCCAGCCGGCAGTCGTCGCCGTCGTCGTCGCAGGCCAGGTCGTCGAGGCGCACTTCCTTCTTCTTGCGGAAGCGGTCGATGATGCGGTTGCGCGCCACCCGGAACAGCCAGGCGCTGGCCTGCTCGATCGGCTCCGGCAGGCGGTAGGCCTGGACGAATTCGTAGAACACGTCTTGCAGGATATCGTCGGCGTCGGTCGGGTCGCTGACGCGGCGCCGGATAAAATTCCCGAGGCGCGAGCGCTCGCGCAGCACGGTCGCGGCGATGTCCTGTTCGGTGGTTGAATTCGGTGGTGTCATGTCGTTGTAGACGGTCCACGGCTGCGCTTATTGTGGCAAATTGCAAATAATTTCAACGCCGCCCATCAGCGCGCGCCGGCGCGGATGTCCCACAGGGCGGCGGTGTAGCGCACCTGGTCGCCGTAGACGAAGGGCTCGAAGGCCGCGCGGGCCACGTCGGCCACTTGCTGGCGGGTGGGTTCGTCGGCCGTCTGCAGCAGCCTGCCGACGGGGCCCATGTGGGTGATGTAGTGCAGCAGGTCCGGCTCGGGGAAGCTGCAGGCCACATCGAGCGGTGCGATGTCGACGTCGCGCCAGCCGCCTTGCTCGAGTATCGCCTGCACGCGGGCGCGGTTGGCGAAGCCGAACTGGCCCGGTTCGTCCGGCACGCGCGCCGGCAGCTGGGGCAGCAGGGCGGCCGCGCTGCGCTCGGCGGCGGTCATGAAGGGATTGTCTTCCGGGGCGCGCCAGGCGATG
>NZ_WWCX01000062.1:0-36681 GCF_009857655.1 Duganella vulcania | reverse complement strand
TACGGCGCCATGCTGGCGACGCTCGGCCATGCCGCGTCGCAGCCGCTGCGCCTGCTGCTGGTGTTGATCGGCGGCGTGGCGTGGTCGGCCATCGTCACCACGCTCAACGGCGCGGCGCAGAAGGCCTTCCCCGACGCCGTGCGCGCCCGCACGCTGTCGGTGCACATCCTGGCGATCGCCGCCGGCCAGACCGCCGGCAGCGCGGCGTGGGGCATGCTGGCGGCGCGCTGCGGCATCGTCCCGGCGCTGACGGCGGCCGGTGCGGCCACGCTGGCCTGCGCGGCACTGGTGGCCTGCTCAAACGATTTTCTGGAGACAGTATGAACGACATCATCATCCGAACACTGCAAGCGGAAGACGCCGCGCCGCTGCTGCAATTCGAGCTGGAGAACCGGCACTGGTTCGAGCAACACATCGCGCCCCGCCCCGCGGAGTTCTATACGCCACAGGGCGTGCGGGATCATATCGGCCAGTACCTGGACGGCCACGCGAACGGCACCTGGCATCCCTGCCTGATCCTGGACGGCCAAGGCCGCATCGTCGGCCGCGCCAACCTGAAGGACATCGACCGCCAGGCCGGCAGCGCGGAGGCAGGCTACCGCATCGCCCGCGACCACACGGGACGCGGCCTGGCCACGCGCGCGCTGCAGCACCTGCTCGCGCTGGCGGATGGCCAGTGGCAGTTGCGGCAAGTGCTGGCCTACGTCGTCGACGGCAACCCGGCGTCGGCACGCGTGCTGCGAAAATGCGGCTTCGCACAAGAGGCGCGCCTGGCCGGCATGGACCGCATCGGCGGAACCCTGCGCAACGGCCGTCAATTTATCCGCCTGCGCCCCTGAGACTTTGGCGCCATACTGGTGTAAGCTTGTCATCAAACAGCGGACAACGCGATACGGAGACAACCAGATGGCAGGACAGCACAGCGGATGGAACCGGCTGCTTGGCGCGGCTTGCTGCGCGCTCGGCCTGGCGGCCGCCGTGCCCGCCCAGGCCATCGAACTGCGCACCGCGGCGCAGGAAGGCACCGAACCCAAGTTTGTCGCCGACGGCAAGGACCGCGTGACCGGCCTGTGCATCGACATCCTGCGCGCCGTCGAGCAGATCGAACCCACGCTGCGCTTCGTCGGCGACCAACGCTGGAAGCCGCTGATACGCGCCTTCTCGGAACTGGAGACCGGCCAGCAGGACGTGCAGTGCGCCATGCAGCGCACCGCCGAGCGCGAGCGGCGCTTTCACTACCTCGGCCCGGCGCTGTACACCATCGAATACCATTTCCTGGCGCGCGCGCAGGACACCATCAGCATCACCCAGTGGGACGACGTGCGCCGGCTGGCGCCCGACAACATCGTGCTGATCAACCGTGGCTTCGCGGCCGGCGACGTCCTGGCCCGGATGGGCGGCATCGAGGTGGACGCCAACTCCACCAACCCACAACTGAACCTGCAAAAGCTGATCGCCGGCCGTGGAAGGTTGTTCTTCCATCGCGGGCCAGGACTGCAGCGGCTGCTGGTAAGCACCGGCACCGTCGACAAGGTGCGCATCCTGCCGCAGGTGATGTACAGCGCCAAGCTGTATTTCGTGACCAGCAAAAAGCTGGCGACCTTCATCACCGATCGCCTTGAGCGGGCCCTGTTCCAGCTTGAAAAAAACGGCGAGCTGGAGCGGCTGATGCGCAAGTGGGATTGAGATGGGGCGCGCCGTGCCGGCCCTGTTGGCGTTGCTGCTGTCGACCACGGCGCATGCCCAGTCCGGCGAACTGACGGTACCGCTGGCGCCGCAGCAGGCACAGCAGGCGATCCTGCAGGCGGTGCAGCGCATCCCCGCGCAGCAGGAGGCGCACCGGCGCTACCGCATGGCCCTGCCCTTCGGCGCGCCGCTGTTCCCGCCCGACACCGACCTGGCGCTGGCGCCGGCCAGCGCCGCGCTGACCGCGTGGCTGCGCCTGCCGGCGGAACAGCGCCGCCACGATGTGCTGATCGTCCCCGATGTCGACTACTACTGGAACGCCGAGGGACGCCAGTTCTCCTGCCAGTTCATCGTGCACGTGCAAGCCGATGCGGGCCAGGGCCAGTCGCGGCTGGCCATGCTGCAGGTGCGGCCGACGGTCTACGCCGGCAAGTCCTTCAAGCTGCTGGGCCGCACCGGCCCCGGCGCGTATCTTGACCTGCGGCCCGCCGCGCCGTCAGCCCAAAGCAGCGCCGAACTGCGCGCCTTTCTGGCGTCTGCGCTGGCCCAGCCACAATAACGGCAAGCCTGCCGCCAGCAGCCACAAGGTGCCCGGCAGCGGCACGCCCGCCACCGCCAGCGTGACCGAGAGCGGCGCCAGCTGCAAGTCCGACACTTGCAGGAAAGTGCCACCGGCCAGCGGATCGCCGCTCCACCACTCGCCCGACAGGCTGAAGTTACCGCTGTCGCTCATGCCCGGCAAGGCGAATGAAAAAATCTGCAAGCCGTACAGCCCGGCGTGCGTGCCCGCATCGAAGGCGACGGTGGCACTGGCGCCCGGCGCCAGCGTCGGGAAGTCGAAGTAGCTGGCGTCCGGCGTGCCGATGCTGAACGAGGTGGCGTTCAGCTGGGTCGGCACGAACCAGTTCAGCGCATCGGTGTTGACCAGCTGGTAGCCCCACCCCACGGTGTCGCCGGGATGGCCGGTCAGCGCGCCGCCGGCCGGCAGCGTGGCGAAGGTGAACACGATGGGCGCCGCCTGCGCGGCGGGCGTCCACAGCAAGGAACACAGCAGCGCGGCCAGCGCGTAAAGGGATCTGAGTTTCATGGCGGTTGCTCCTATTTCGGGATGACGGATTGAGCCTGCGAATAGGCGTAGATCACGCCGTTCAAGTCGGTGACGCCGCCGTTCTCGATCACACTGAAGCGCTGCACCGTGGACGGCACGTTGAAGGTCAGGCGCACGGTGAAGAAGCTGCCGACGTCGACGTTCGGCGTGACCATCGGCAGCGCCGGCGACAGCGCGGCGTTGAGCGTGACGGTGCCGGTGCCGGCCAGCGTGCGCAGCGACAGCGAGGACAAGGTCATGTCGCGCGCCGTGCCCACGCCGATGTTGGTGAGCCGCACATCGATGCCGATCACGCCGGGCGCCACGGTCTCCTGGCCGATGATGGCGGCGGTGAAGTCGGGCCGTCCCGGCACCTGCGCGGCGCCGGTGACGAACACCGTCAGCGATGCGCTGTTGTGCACGGTGGCGACGCTGGTGCTCTGCGCCGACACGGTGATGCTGTCGGAACCGCCGATGCGCGCACCGGCCGGCGGCGTGAGCGTGACGGCCACGCTGGCGCTCTCGCCGGTGGCCAGCGTCAGCACGGTGGGCGAGACGGCCGTGATGTAGTGCTGGTCGTCGGTGGCGCTGATGCCGAAGCTGCCGGCCGGGCCGTCATTGCGCACCTGGTACAGCAGCGTGGTGCTCACGCCGGGGCGCAGGTCCTGGCGCGACGGCGGCGTCACCGACACCGTCTGCGGCTGCACCATCACGCTCACCAGCCGCTGGTAGGGGAAACCGGAACTGTCGGTGCCGCTGGCGTAGGCGACAAAGGCTTCGTTGGGCACGGTCAGCGCGCCGAAGAACTTGCCGCCGTCGGTCTGGTCCTGCTCCAGCGCCAGCGGCGACAGCAGGTCGAAGTTCTTGCGGCGCAGCTGGAACTGCGGCGCGCTGGCGATACCGGTCAGCGCGGCGACCGCGTACAGCGACTGGCCCGGTCCCGGTTCGCCATCGATGGTCAGCAGGCCCTGGTGCGGCGGTTGCGCGCCGAAGCGGGCCAGCTTGAAGGAGCTGAAGGCCAGGTCGGCCACGCCGTTGACGTTGACATAGGTCGTGTCCGTCGAGCCGCTGATGGACAGCGTCCATGCGCCGCGCGGCGGGCTGTCGACCGAGATGATGACGCCGCTCGACAGGCTCAGGTAGCGCGTGGCGTTGGCGGCGGTGACCACCACGCCGTCCGGCCGCGTCAGCGTGACCACCGGCTGCACGCCCTGCACGGTGCCGCTGACCGACACCGTCAGCCGGCTCATGCTGCTGTCGACCGGCACCGTGTAGCGCTTGGCGCTGGCGTAGGTGTCGGCCAGCGACAGCACCTGCACCACGTTGTTGCGCGCCACCAGGTCGGCCAGCTGGGTGACGGTGCCGGCCTCGCCGCCGAACAGGAAGAACACCTGGCCGCCGGTCTCGGCCGCCGCCTGCAGGAAGCCCGGCGTCAATGGCGAGCAGCTGCCGAACAGGATGGGATAGATCTTGATGTCCTTGCTCTTGGCCAGGCTGATGACGGCGCCGGCCAGGCCGGCGTCCTTGGCGGCGGCGTCGGTGTACATGAACAGGTCGCCGCCGGGGTCGGCCAGCGACAGGCCGTTGTACATGCCGGTCATGGCCAGCTCGGGACAGTCGCCGCCGCCCGAGGCGCCCAGGCCGCCGATGGCGCCCTTGAACAGGCCGGCGTCGTTGGTGGCGATGGTGGGGCCGGTGAACGGGTCGTTGAACGGCGCCAGCACGTACTGCAGCGGTTCCTCGTCGGTGCCGAGGCGGGCGTCGACAATGCTGGTGGCCGAGGCGCGCACGCCGGCGATGATGCCGCCCATGCTGCCGGTGGTGTCGATGGCGAAGGCCAGCGTGGGGCCGGCGCCCAGCAGCGCCTTCAGCTGCGCCGGCGTGATCTCGGCCTTGATGTCCTCGACGAACTGCTGGGTGGCGGCGATGGCGGCCGAGGCGGCCGTGTTGTGGTAGCCGCTGTGCGGCGAGATGTCGCAGTACAGCGTGTCCTTGTTGATGCCTTCGCGGAAGTAGCCGAGCGGGTCGCTGGACGGCGAGCTCTTGTCGAGCGGGCCGCCGTGGCTGCACTTGAAGGCGCCCGGCTTGACGCGGTCCTCGCCGCCGTAGTACCCGCTGGTGAGCAGGCTGCCGGTCAGGTTGGACGAGTTGGCGCAGAACAGGCCGGTGTCGGTGAAGCCGGCGCAGGTCGGCGTGGCGGGGCCGGCGAAGGGCAGCGATCCGGGCCGGCCGACGCCGGGATGGGCGCCGCTGTTGCCCTGCTCGACCCAGTTGCTATGCGAATAGAAGTCCTGGATGGTGTGCAGCGCGCTGCCGAGATTGTCGCGCGCGCCGGTGGCGTTGATCGGGTCGCTGCGCAGCGCGTCCAGCACGTTCTGCTTGAGCGTGGCCAGGCGCAGCTGGGCGCCGGCCGCGTTCTCGCCGTCGAAGTGCTTGGCCGAGCTGGTCTGGTCCTCGTCGACCTTGGCGTCGGCCTCGATGATCTGGTCCAGCGCCTTTTGCATCGACGCGGTCAGCTTGGGCACGGCGAAGTAGCGCTTGTCGAGCTCCTCGATGCCGCGCTGGGTGATGTCCTGGTGGGTCAGGCTGCCGGCCGACTTGGACGTGATGAAACAGACAAAACCGTTCTTGGGACAGAAAGCATTGCCGGGAACATTGACCAATAACAATAAGGAGGCCAATAACAAGGTGGGAGCATTGCGCATACGATATCCTTTCCCATGCGTGGAAGCACCAGTCCGCGCCAAGGCGGACACGCGGCGAGGTGACGCATATATCGTGCCCCGCCCCGCTCCGCCTTTGGAATCAAGCGATTGGCGCGCACCGGGCGGGCGGCGCGCACTTCACTGTCAAGTTCGCCGACAGGCTTTATACTTTCCCTGCCGATCAATTCGACGCCACCACGGGAGGACCGATGTTGCCGATGACGAGACCGAGGCCGGCCGCGCTGCTGCTGGCGGCCAGCCTGCTGCTGCCGGCGGCCGTCCGGGCGGAGCCGGTGGTGTTGCGGGTGGCCGCGCAGGAAGGCACGGAACCCAAGTTCATCGCCGACGGCAAGGACCACATCATCGGCCTGTGCGTGGACATCTTCCGCGCCATCGAGCGCATCGAGCCCGGCCTGGTCTTCGTCGGCGACCAGCAGTGGATGCCGCTGATCCGCGCCTATCACGAGGTGGCGGTGCAGCAGCGCGACGCGCTGTGCGGCGTGCAGCGCACGGCGGAGCGCGAACAGCGCTATGTGTACCTGGATCCGCCGTTGTTCCCGATCCAGTACATGTTGCTGGCGCGCGCCGGCGACGAGGTGGCGATCCGGGACTGGGACGATGTGCGCAAGCTCGGCAAGGACGGCGTGGTGCTGGGCAACCGCGGCTACGCCACCACCGATTTCCTGATCGCGCAGGGCGGCTTGCAGATCGACGCCAGCGCCACCAGTCCGGCCATGAACGTGCAAAAGCTGGTGGCCGGGCGCGGCCGCTTCTTCCTGCACCGCGCGCCGGGACTGGCCCGCCTGATCGCCAGCGCCGGCGCCACCGGCAAGGTCAGGATCCTGCCGACGGTGATGTCGACCGCGCAGCTGTACATGGTGATGGGCCGGCACATCGATCCGGCCGTGGTGGCGCGCGTGCGCGGCGCGGTCGAGCAGATGGAGAGAACAGGCGAGCTGGCCCGCCTGCTGAAGAAGTGGGACTAGCCGCCGGGATTACAGCGGCGCGCCCAGCGACTTCAAGTGCTGGACCGCGTTGCCGTTCTTTGGATTGAGCTCCAGCGCGCGCTGGTAATGCTGGATCGCCAGCGGCTTGTCCTGCGCCGCCTCGTAGGCCTCGGCCAGGCTGTCGTGGGCGTTGCCGCTGTCCGGGTGCAGCACCGCCGCCAGCTTGAACACGGCGATGGCGCCCTGCTTGTCGCCGGCGCGCAGCAGCTGGTAGCCCCAGGAATTGAAGTTATCCTCGCTCACTTCAAACTTCGGCTCCCGCTTGCGCATCTTCTCGTACACCTGCTGGATGTCGGCGAAGCCGGACTTGGCCGCCTCGTAGGCCAGCATTTCCAGCGTCGGCGGCGCACCTTCCGACATGCGGGCCGACACCGTCAGCAGGTGGTCCGGCACGCCGTTTTGCTTGGGCGGCTTGGACAGGAAGGCCTTGGCGGATGCCTGCCCCTTCAGATAGGCGTCGAGGAACTGCAGCGTGTAGCGCGCCATCCAGCCATGCGACTGGCTCACCTCGGCCGGCGTGTATTCGTTGTAGGCATCGTCGCCGACGAAGCGCAGCGCCTCGGACGCGAAGGCGAAGTGCTCCATCGCCGGCAGCGTGACGGTGTACACGTCCGAGTACTTCAGCTCGTTGAGGAAGCTGGCGTTGGGCTTGTTGCGCTTGGCGAGATCCTCCAGCGAACGGGGACGCGCGGCCAGGAACAGCATCGGCACGGCCACGCGCGCCGGCTGCACGTACTTGGCTTCCTGCACGCGCTCCGGCCAGTAGCGCACCGAGCCGTCCAGGTTGACCAGCGCCTTGACGCGGCTGTCGCGCGCGGCGACGAACACGTTGGAGATGCCGCCCCAGCTGTAGCCGGCGACCGCGATGTGGCCGGTGTCGGCCTGCGGCAGCGTGTGGGCGTAGCCGATCAGGAAGGCGATGTCGCCGGCCTGCGCCTCGATGCCCTCCTGGTCGTCGCTCATGCCGCGCGCGTGGGCGCCCATGCTGGGACTGGTGATGACGATGTAGCCGTGGCTGGCCAGGTACTCGCACAGGTCGGCGTTCTCGTAGGTCGAGGCGCCGAAGCTGGGGGCGTAGATCACCACCGGGAACTTGCCGGCAGCCGACCTGGCGTCGCGCAGCGCCCACATGCGGCGCGTCATTTCCTCGCGCGCGCGGACGGCGCCGATCGGCGCGCCCTTCAGGCGGGAGTCGACATTGGCGGCGATGGCCGCCTCCGTGTTATCGAAGCGCTCCTCGGTGGCGCCGAGGCGGAAGTAGTCGCCATAGGCCACGGCCTTGCCGGACTTTTGCGCCGGATACCAGATCACGGTCTGCATCGGCCGCGCGGTTTCGCCGCTGACCGGCTTGCCGGTGACGACGTCGTATTTGCCGAGATAGCCACGCGCATAGTCGTACTGCTCGACCACGCGCAGGCCGACGCTGTGGGGTCCCGGCGTCACATCGAAGCTGAAGTTGGAGGCGGCCTGGCTGAGGCCGGCAGTGAAGGAGAGGATCAGGGTGAACAGGATACGCACTGGCATAGGTTCCTAAAAAATAATGACGAAGGGGGACTACTCGCCCAGCATGCGGGCGTTACCGGAAACGCGGATCGAGCTGCCGGCCTGGCCGGAAATCTCCACCCGCAAATGGCAGGGCGCGCCCATGTCCTCGCCCTGGATGATGTCGATGGCGCCGCCGTGCGGCCAGTCGAGGTCGCGCAGATAGCCGCCCAGCGCGGCCGCCGCGGCGCCGGTGGCAGGGTCCTCGTACACGCCGCCGGAAGCGAAGGGATTGCGCGCATGGAAGCGCTGCGGCGTTTCCGCATGCACCAGCGAAATCGTCGCCAGGCCGTGATCGCGCATCAGGTCGCGGCCGTCGGCCAGCTGGTAGCGCATCGCGCTCAGCCGGGCGCGGCTGGCCAGCGCCAGCACCAGGTGGTTGGCGCCGCCGTTGGCGATGGCCGGCGGGATGCGGTCGTCCAGGTCGGCATGGCGGTAGCCGAACAGATCCAGAGCCGCCGTCACCAGCGCGGCCGGGGCCGGCGCGCTGGCGGTGGCCGGCGACTGCAGCGCGGCGCTGCCCTGCCCGTCCTTGCTCTGCGCCTCGACTGTCACGCGGGCGTGGTTGGTGGTCAGCGGGAAGATGCCGTCGCCGTTCTGCTGCGCCAGCACCGTGCCCAGCGCGATGGTGGCGTGGCCGCAGAACGGCACCTCACCGTCCGGCGAGAAATAGCGCACCCGCCAGCCATCGCCGGTGGGCGCGGCAAACACGGTCTCGGAGTAGCCCATTTCGGCGGCGATGCGCTGCATGGCGGACTCGTCCGGCAGCGCGGAACGGATCATGACGCCGGCCGGGTTGCCGCCCCGCTCGCCGGCGGTAAAGGCCGCGACTTTGTGGATCTTGGTGATGGTCTGCATACGTGTCTACTCCACGGTTGAGGATGGATACTTGATTGACAGCAATGGGAGATTTGGTCACTATCGGCGCTTCACCGACTTTGCAGCGACCTCGTCATGACTATACCGCGACTTTCCATTTTTACCATATTGATTTCTGCCACCCTGGCCGGCGGCGCGACCGCTTACGCCGCCGACGCCCCGCCCGCCAGGCACGCGATCACCCACGAGGACGTGTGGCTGATGAAGCGGGTCGGCGCGCCGGTACCCAGCCCGGACGGCAAGTGGGCCGTGTTCTCCGTCACCGACCCGGCCTACGACAGCAAGGAGCAATGGTCGGATCTGTGGATCAAGTCGCTGACCGACGACACCCCGGCGCGCCGCCTGACCTTCAGCAAGGGCGGCGAGAGCGGCGCGGTCTGGTCGCCCGATAGCAAACAGCTGGTGTTCGTGGCCAAGCGCGACGGCGACGACGCGGCCCAGCTGTACCGCATCGACGTGGCGGGCGGGGGCGAGGCGCAGCGCCTGACCACGCTGACGCTGGGCGCGCGCCAGCCGAAGTTCAGCCCGGACGGCACGCAGCTGTTGTTCGTCAGCGACGTCTACCCCGGCGACACCGGCGAGGACGACGTCAGGAAAAGCGCCAAGGAACGCAAGGACCGCAAGTACACGGCGCGCGCCTACGAGACCTTCCCGCCGCGCTACTTCGACAAGTGGCTCGACGATAAGAAGGTGCGGCTGTTCGTGATGGACGCGGCTGCCGGCGCCAAGCCGCGCGACCTGCTGGCCGGCAGCAAGCTGGCGGCGCTGCCGGGCTTTGGCGGCGGCCAGGGCGACGAGGGCCAGTCGCTGGATGCGCTGTGGTCGCCGGACGGCAAGGCCGTGGTGTTCGCGGCCTCGACCAACCGCGACGAGGCCGCGCGCGCGGCCGGCTACACGCAGATCTACAGCGTGCCGCTGGCCGGCGGCGAGCCGGCGCAGCTGACGCAGGACAAGCACAGCTACGGCAGCCTGAAGTTCAGCGCCGACGGCAAGACGCTGTTCGTCCTGACCCAGGCCGAGGAAGAAGGCAAGGTCTACGACGTGTCGCGCCTGGCCAGCTTCGCCTGGCCGCTGACGCAGCCGGCGCCGAAGCTGCTGACGGCGTCCCTGGACCGATCGATCTCGCGCTTCGCGCTGCCGGCCGGCACCGGCCGCATCGTGTTCAGCTACGAGCACGCGGGCCTGGAGCAGCTGCATTCGATCAACTACGCCGGCGGCGACCTGCGCGACGAGGCATCGCCCGCGACCGGCAGCATCGGCTCGCTGGCGGCCGGCGGCAAGGCCATGGTGGGCGTGTGGGAATCGTCGGTCAACCCGCCCGAGGTGTACGCCTTCGGCAACGGCGCGCCCAGGCGCCTGACCGCGTTCAACACCGCGCGCGCGGCCAGCATCGACTGGCAGGCGCCCGAACACTTCTGGTTCAAGGCCAGCGACGGCCGCATGATCCACAACATGCTCGTCAAGCCGGCCAATTTCGATCCGGCCAAAAAGTATCCGCTGTTCGCGGTGATCCACGGCGGCGCGGCCAATATGTGGCGCGACCAGTTCGTCATCCGCTGGAACTACCACCTGCTGGCCCAGCCGGGCTACGTGGTGCTGCTGACCGACTACAAGGGCTCGACCGGCTACGGCGAGGAATTCGCGCGCGCCATCCAGGGCGACCCGCTCAAGGGTCCGGGCGACGAGATCAACGAGGCGGTGGACGAGGCGGTCAGGAAGTACGGCTACATCGACGGCAGCCGCCTGGCGGCCGGCGGCGCCAGCTACGGCGGCCACCTGGCCAACTGGCTGCAGGCCACCACCACGCGCTACAAGGCCTTCGTGTCGCACGCGGGCGAGATGGACCTGGTGATGCAATGGGGCAGCAGCGACAGCATCCACGGCCGCGAGGTCAACAGCGGCGGCCCGGTGTGGGGCGACAAGGCGGTGTGGCGCGAGCAGAGTCCGGTGATGCAGGGCGGGAACCACGCCAAGGGCACGGGCTTCACCACGCCCATCCTGATCTCGGTGGGCGAGCTCGATTACCGCGTGCCGGCCAATAACGCGCTGATGAATTACGCGACCCAGCATCGCCTGAACGTGCCGGCCAAGCTGCTGGTGTTCCCGGACGAGAACCACTGGATTTTGAAGGGCGAGAACAGCCGCTACTTCTACAGCGAGGTGCACGGCTGGCTGGCCAAGTACCTGAAGTAAGACGAAAAAAAACCCGTCCGCGCTGAGCACGCTCAGCCGGACGGGTTTTTTTATGCTTGCGGGATTACGCTTGCTTGCGGCGGCGGGCCAGGCCCACCAGCGCCAGGCCGGCGATCATCATCGCGTAGGTTTCTGGTTCAGGCACGGCGGTCACCGAGTTGATCCATCCGATGTGCGAGTAGGTCGCGGTGGAACCCGACAGGTCGCCATAGCTGGAACCATTCAGCGACGCATTGTCGCAATTGGCCAAGCCGCCGATCAGGTTGCAAGCGCTGGTACCTTGCCAACCCCACGAGTGCACGCCCGACAGCAGCCATTCGGTACCGTTCCAGACGAAATCGCCGCCACCCGAGTCGCCGCCGGCGATCAGGCCTTCCTTCGCGCCCAGACCGGTGCCACTGCTCCACTTGTTACCGGTGATATCGCCGATGCGGCCCAGCGTGTTATTGTTGGCTTGACCGCTGTCGAAATCGCTCATGTAGGTGGCGCCAGCGGCGTAATCCGCAGGATTGTATCCCCAGCTGGCATCCTTGTCGCCAACCGCTTTATTGAACGTTTTGCTGTCGACGTCAAAGGTGTTGTAAGCGTAGTGGCCGTAGTTACCGTCGTTCCAATTGGTGGCCGCATTGGTGGTGGCCTTCTGCGTGGTGCCGTAGCCGGCCATCAGGTAGTCCTTGCCGACGTCGTTGGTCGTGCTCAGGTTGTAGCCTTTGATGGTGGTGACGGCGGTGTCCAGTTTCAGGATCGCGATGTCGGCGCCGGTATCGAGCTGGCCGGTCCATGCCTTGTTGACGTAGGCGTTGCCGACCGAGACGTTGCGCGTCACGGCGGCGGTGCCGCCCTGCCAGCCGAACTGCACGGTCATCTTGCTGAAGTCATCGGCGCAATGGGCGGCGGTCAGCACGTATTGGCCACCGGCCAGCAACGAACCGGAACACGCCCAGTTGCCCTCGGAATTGCTGAAGCTCAGACGGGCGACGCCGTCCAGCGCGCCAGCGACGCCGTTGAAGCTCTGGCCTATGGTGAAGCGCCAGTTGCTCACTGCCGAGGTGTTGCCAGTCAACGGCTCCAGGCCCTTGTACGATTGGACCAGGTTATCGGTCATGTTCGCGTTGGATGCCTGGGCTGCGCCGGCGGCCAACAGGGCTGCGGCCACCGCGGCCAGTTTGAATTGTTTGGTTTGGAAGATCATGAAAACTATCCTTACTTTTTAGGTTTCTTTTGGAAAAGTTATAGGGCCCTGAATAGCCACCGCAGCCATCATCACCGAAGTGCATCCCAGATGGCCGTGGTAGGAAAAGCAATATAACATTGTTCTTTTGCGCACGAAACTTGTTGTAAGAATATTTATTTTTTCTCCACTTTCTTGATAATTGTTACGATTTGTGACAGATATTGCAGAGCTCGCCCAAAAATAGTTGAAACTTAGTCCACAATTGTTGACTTGTATCAATTCAGGCAGCCCTGCCCTCTGCTAGTTGAAGCTGAGGCCACTGCTGCTGGCGTTGCTCAGCGTCTTGGCCTTCAGGTCGATCGTGAAGTGGTCGCTGGGCTTGCCCGAGCCCAGGCCCTTGAGGATCGCGAACACCTGCTTGAACTGGTTCTGGAACAGCACGTGCACCGGGTTCTGGTCCGACGGCAGGTCGCCGATCTTGACGATCGTGGCGGGCGAGACCGGGAACGCCGCCATCAACACCTTGTACTGCGCCACGCGCTCGGCGCCCATGTCGCGCAGCGCCAGTTCGCCGGCGTACACGGTGCGGTGGAAATCTCCGTAGAACTCGTAGGCGCTGATCTTGGCGAAGTCGGCCAGCTTGAGGTTGGCGGCGGCGGCGATCTGCTCGGCCTTGGCGGTGGCGGCGGCCCAGTCGGCCGTCAGCTGGCTGGCGGCGACACCGCCCTCGGCTGCGGTGCCCTTGGCGGCGCAGGCGGCCGTGATCGGCAGCACGCCCGGATTGTCCTTCAGCTGCGCCAGCGTGACCCTGGTCTGCAGCTGCGACAGGATCAGCATCTGGCGCGCGTCCAGCGACATCGCCGCTTCCTTCATTTCGCACGGCCAGTAGTCGCCCATGAAGCGCAGGCGCGACAGTTCGCCGAAATAGGTACGGGTGAACTCGCCATACGATTTGGTGTCAAGGATGCCGCGGTTCCAGCGCTTGGCGATGTCGGCCGCCGCCACGCTGCCCTGCAGATAGTCGTACTCGGCCTGGTACAGCGGGAACAGCTCGTTGTAGCGCGGGACGCTGTTCAACGCCACGGTCTGCACATCGATCTGGTCCTTGCTCTGGTAGCTGACAATCTTGTACGCGGCGCCAAACACGGCCAGCGACGGCGACTGCACATTGACCAGGTAGTTGCCCGCCGCGTCCTTGTAGTCGTTGGTGCCGTTGAAGTGCATATGGCCGCCCATGTGCAGCGGCAGGCCGGTGGCGGCCAGCGCCGCGGTGGTGGAAGCGTCCGGCATGCGCGAGACCTGGAACGCGCCCGGCTTGAAGACCGCCTTCATGGCGCTGGTCTGGTTGGCGTAGAAGTCCATGGTCGGATAGTGCGAGAAGGCCATCAGCTGCTTGCCCTGCGCCTTGGCGCGCTCGGTCACCGACTTGATCCATTCCATCTGGTGGATCTTGTGCGTTTGCACCTTGTTCCAGCCCGCGTCGCCGGCGCCGTCGTAGCCCTTGAACGAGGCAGGATTGGCCGGATCGAATTTGGAATTGGGCAGGTGCACATTGGCGTCCAGCGCCAGCAGCCAGATGCCCTTGACCGGCTCGACCAGGTAGCTGGCGTCGATGATGTTGCCGCAGCGGGTGTAGGACTTGCCCAGCCTGGCTTCGCCGGCCGCCTTGTAGCTGCCGCCCTCGCCTTCGGCGCAGATTTCAAACTGGCGCTTGCCCAGCTCGGCCGCGGCGGTGGCGGCGGCATAGCTGTACTTGCCGTCGGCGTATTTGGTGAACGGGGTTTCCCAGTAGACGTCGTTCTGGTTCGGCATGTAGCCGAAGTCCGCCAGCTTGGTCAGCAGCTTTTCATAGCCCTGCTCCATCAGCTGGTTGGTGCAGACCACGGCCGGATCCTTGGCCTTGCAGGCGGCCGCGCCGGTGGCGTAGATTTTCTGTTCCTTGCCGTCGCGGGTCAGGAAGTCGTTCTTGCCGGCCTCGTCGTTGTCGAACGGCTCGTTGGGATCGTGGTTGCCCGGCGCGATGAAGAAGCGCATGCCCTTGGCCTGGTACTCGTGCAGGATGTCGGCGATGCCGTCGATGTTGATCGGCTGGGCATCGTCGGAGATGTCGCCCGGCAGCGCCACCAGGCGCAGGCCCTTGCCATACGCATCGTCCAGCGCGCCGCGAAAGGCGAAGTAGTTTTCGTTGAACAGCCGGGTCGAGGTCAACTCGGCGTACATGGTGCGGATGGTGGCGTTCTTGCCGTCCTTGGTCGGGATGCCGGCGAAATTGGGGTTCTTCAGGTCGCCGTAGATGTTCTCGAAGTGGACGTCGCTCATGAAGGCGACCGCGGTCGGGTTGAAACCGTTGCCGGGGTTGGTCTCGGTGACCGGCACGCCGTCGCTGCCGCAGGCGGCCAGCAACGAGGTCATGGCGGCGGCCGCGATCAGCTGGCCGCCGGGAAAGGCAAAACGCATACAAACTCCATCAGGCTGTTAAGGTCGAGCGCATTGTTGCACCGGCGCGTGACAGCCTGATTACATTTTGGGAGCGCTTCCAGCCTGGTATCGTCGCGTCAGGCGCTGGCCTTGGCTTGGGGAGCAAGCGGGACGCCTGCCGCCGCCACGGCCGGCTTGCGGATCAGCAGGATGATGCCGGCGGCCACCAGGCAGGCGGCGCCGGCGGCAAACAGCGCCGGGTTATAGGTCAGCATCAGGGTGCGCACGCGGCCCGCGCCGTAGGCGGCCACGGCCGCGCCCAGCTGGTGGCCCGCGAACACCCAGCCGAACACCATGCCGGCCTTCTCCTTGCCGAAGGTGGCGCCGGCCAGCCGCACCGTCGGCGGCACGGTGGCGATCCAGTCCAGGCCGTAGAACATGGCGAACAGCGACAGCCCGTACAGCGTGAATTCCGAATACGGCAGCCAGAACAGCGACAAGCCGCGCAAGCCGTAGTACATGAACAGCAGCTTGCGGTTGTCGTAGCGGTCCGACAGCCAGCCCGAGGCGATGGTGCCGACCAGGTCGAAGGCGCCCATCATCGCCAGCACCGAGGCGGCCGGCACCGCCGACAGGCCGGCGTCGCCGCACAGCGAGATGAAGTGGGTTTGGATCAGGCCGTTGGTGCTGAGGCCGCAGATGAAGAAGGTGCCGAACAGGATCCAGAACACGCGGTTGCGGGCCGCCTCGGCCAGCACCATGAACGGCGTGGCAAAGGTGATGCGCATCGGCGCGGCGGGCGGCGCCACCGGCGTGCCCACCGGCGCGCCATACGGGGCCAGGCCGACCTCGGCCGGACGGTTGCGCATCAGCAGGAACACCAGCACGGCCACGGTGGCGCACGCCAGCAGCACCGGGATCACCGCCATGCGCCAGCCGAAATGCTCGATCAGCCAGGCGCCGACCGGCAGGAACACCAGCTGGCCGGTGGCCGAACTGGCCGTCAGCACGCCCACCACCAGGCCGCGGCGGGTGTCGAACCAGCGGGTCGAGACCACGGCGCTGAGCACCAGCGCGGTCATGCCGGACCCGACGCCAAGCATGACGCCCCAGAACAGCACCAGCTGCCAGAACTGCGTCATCTGCGTGGCCAGCGCCAGGCCGCTGGCGACCAGCGTCAGCGCGGTGACCACGACGTTGCGCAGGCCGAAGCGTTCCATCAGGATGGCCGCGAACGGCCCCATCAGGCCGAACAGCACGAAGCGCACCGCCAGCGCCGACGAGATCTGCTCGACATCCCAGCCAAACTCCCTGGACAACGGTTGCAGCAGCGCGCCGGGCAGGCCCAGCGCGGCCGACGAGCTGAGCCCGGTGAGGAAGGTGATGGCGACGATCACCCACGAAAAGTGCAGGCCGCGGCCTTGCAGCCAGCGGGATAAAGGTAGGGCGAACATACGGCTCCTCGCGTAAGGGATGCGCGCGGAAGGCACGCTGGCCCCGATCTTAAATGATGACCATAATGAATGCAAGCAAAAAAAGGGACCGCGGCGGCGGTCCCCTGCGGCAAGCGGGGGATTACTTGATGCGCAGCGAGCTCTGCACCTTGTTGACGCCCTTGACGTTGCGGGCCACATCGACAGCCTTGTCCACCTCGGCCTGCGACGGCACGAAGCCGCTCAGCATGACGGTGCCGTTGGTGGTTTCCACGTGCACGTCCAGCGACTTGAGGGCCGGTTCAGCCAGCAGTTCGGACTTGACCTTGGTCGTGATCACGGAGTCGGCCACGGTGTCCTTGGCCATTTCGCTCTTCTGCCGGGTTTCGCAGGACGCCTTGTCGGTGCCGGTCATGGTGCTGCAATCGATGCCGGTCTGGGCGACGTCGGCCATTTTCTTGCCGGCCTTGGCGTCGTTGACGGCGGCCACGTGGGCCGATTTCGCGGTGCTCAGGCAGCTATCCTTCTCGGCGCCGGTCTGCGGAGCGCACTTGGCCTTGGCCAGGTTGTACTCGGCATCCGCCACCTCGGTATGGGCTTTCTGCACTGAGCGCTTATCGTTCCGGTACTGGATGGTGGCGTTGGCCTCGCTGTTGGCGCGGGCCACCTTGGCCTGCTCCACGCAGATATCCTTGGCGGTGCCCGATTGCGCATCGCAAGCCGCCTTGGCGCTCTTGTAGTCGATCTCGGCCTGCTTGGTAGCCGCCTTATAGGCTACGGAATCGTTGTTGGGGGTGGCGGCGAAGCTGGCGCTGGCCGCGGAGGCCAGCACTATGAAGAGTAATTTGTTCATGATGTGTCCCTTGTGTGGTGGTTGGTGGACACATTAAACGCCGCCGCGCGCCCCTGCTCTGTGCGGGAACGTACAGAGTTACGGATGTTTATTCGTCGCGCAACAACCCTTGGCGCCACAGGCTGGCCGCCTGGTCGAACAGGGGCTGGGCGGCATCGAAGGAAGCGCCGCTGGGCGCCAGTTGCAGCCAGGCCAGCGTGCCGTGCGAGCCGGCCGTGCCGGTGGCAGGCTGGCGCACCTGCCGCATCCAGGCGGCGACGGCGGCGTAATCCTGCGGATGGCGATGCTGGGTCCAGGCCAGCGCGACCAGGTCGGCAAAGCCCTCCTCGCGGCGGGTCAGGCGCAGCGCCTGGGCCTGCTCTTGCGCCGGCGCTTGGGCCGCCTGTTCGAAGCCGGCCGGCAGCGCATGCCACACGCCCTGCGCATAGCGCCAGCAGTGGCCGATCTCATGGGCGACCATGGCCTCGATCATCAGCGGACGTTGTTCGGCCGGCAGGCCGGCCAGGATATCCTCGGCACCGGGATTGCCGCGCATCGACAGCACAAGCTTGCAGCGGCCGTCCTGGAAACCCAGCGCCAGCGGCACATCGGTGGCGCGCGCCTGCGGTTGCACGGTGATATCGATCGGCAGTTTGAGTTCCTGCTTGGCATAGGCCAGCACGGCGGAACCGGCGGTGAGCCAGCGGGTTTCCATATCGGTCAGCTGGGCGGCGGAAGCCAGGCCGGCGGACGACAGGAGCAGCAGGAGTAAGGTGCGCTTGATCATGGTGATCAAACTGTAGCACGCCCAAAGCAATATTTATTGCTCCAAAGCAGGTTCAACAACAACTTATTTCTACGTAGAAAAAATTGAATGCTTTCAAATTGGGGTCAAGTCTGACATTCGGACACGAGCTCTGCCGTAGCGGCCGCTACGGCAGAGCTCGTGTCCGAATGCCAGACTTGACCCCAGGGGTTACTTGGCGAGCAAGGTGTTGGCGGTCTTGAATTCGGGGCGGATGTCGTTCGGCACCGTTTTCATCTTGTCCAGCGCCTTCTGCACGTCGGGACGGATCACCACGTACTTGGCCATCATGTCCTTGGCGCGGGCGTAATCGCCGGTCGCTTCGATGGTCAGGAACTCGCGGTCCAGGTCGATCACCGCCTGCTTGATCTTCTTGAAGTCCACCGCGAAGGTGCCATCGCCGTGCGAGATGAAGCCGCCCTTGTCGAGGATGTAGTTCATCTGGATCGCCATGCCGCGCGCGTGCGAGTCGGTCAGGCCGAAGTGCAGCGTGCGGAAGCCCGACGCCAGGAACGTCGTGTACAGCTTGCGCTCAGCGGCGGCGCCCTGCCCCAGCGTGCCGGCCAGCTGGCCCTTGTCCATCATGTAGGCCAGCGCGTACAGGCCGGTGATGTCGGCCTTGGCTTCTTCGATGGTGGAGTAAGCTTCCTTCAGGTCCTGGCGCGGCGTCGATTCGGCGCCGTTGGCCTTGGTGATGTGCGGCCCCAGGCCGTGCGTGATTTCATGCGCCAGGATGTGCGTGAAGAAGGAGTCGAAGTCGACGTCCTTCTGGTCGGCCGGTTTGAGCACCAGCTTGGAGATCGGCGTCAGCGTGGACTTGAATTTGGCCTGCTGTACGTTCTTCAGCATCACGCGCTTGGAGCCGCGCTGGCTGATGATGCGCTCGTCGTTCGGCAGGTTGTAGGCGGCGGTCTGCACGCCCATGTTGCCATCGCCCGCGCCGTAGACCTGGTTGACCACCACCATCGGCGCCAGCGCGCCCACTTTCGGATTGCGGTACTTGGCGTCCAGCGGCAGGTTGTCTTCCAGCTCCTGCATATGCTTGGCGAAGAAGTCCAGCTTCTGCGTCTCCTTCTGGTCGCGGATGTTGACGTAAGCCTCGAACGCGGCCTTGTAGCCAAACAGTTCGTCGTTGTAGGTCTCGTATGGTCCGATGGTGATGTCGACCGGCGCGTCCAGGTCCATCCACGCGAAGTCGGAGGCCAGGTAGTCGTTGCTCAGGAAGGCGTCGGCGCGCAGCTCCAAGAATTTTTTCAGCGAGGCGTTGTCCGTATCGGCGGCGGCCTGCTTGAGCAGTGCGGCGGCCTTCTCCAGCTCCGGCTTGTATTCATCCGAATATTTGACGATGGTGAACTGGCCCGCCGCGTTCTTGCGGATGGTGGTGAAGAACCACTGCGCCTGCTCCTTGTCCTTGGCCGGCAGCGCGTTCATCCAGCTTTCCAATGCCTGCTTGGTCGCGCCTTCGGGATAGAAGTTGCCGGCTTCGGGCTTCTTCTCCGGAATCGCGATGCCGCTTACTTCCGCAGGCAGGAAGCGCTGGTGGTCGTCCAGGATCGACCATGGACCTTTGTTAAGCCAGAAGTAGTTCAGGCGCGCCTTGCCCAGCGGCGTCTGGTCTTTTTGCAGCGCGGCCCACAATGCCTCGTTGCCGGACCAGCGCTGGCGCAGCTGCAGCACGTCGATGATCTTGGCGGCCTCGATCAACTTGGCGATGGCGCGCTTGTCGCCGGCGGACAGCTGGCTGGTGTCGGCGGTCAGGGCGACCGGCGCGAAGCGCTTGGTCATCTTGTCCAAATCGGCCAGGCTGGCCGGTGCGGCGTAGGCGGAAGCGCAGGCGAAAGCCATGGCCAGAGGAAGCAGTATTTTTTTCATTCGAACCTCAAGGTGGAGTGAGATCCGCATTGTAGTACACGGATCCCCCTCCTCCTACCAGGCCCGGTACACCCGCCCCGTTTCCGCGCCATCCACGCTGCGCGCGTAGGACAGCGCGGCGCGGCTGGCCGCGATCGGCTCGAAGCCGGTGAACAGCTCACCGAACAAATGCACGGACTCCCGCAGCACCGTCGGGCTGACCGCGTTGATGCGCAAGCCGCGCGGCAGCTCGATCGCGGCGGCCCGCACAAAGCCCTGCACCGCCGCGTTGGCCGTGGACGCCGCCACCGCGCCGCGTATCGGCTGCTCGGTATCGACGCCGCTGGTCAGCGTGATCGAACCGCCGTCGTTGAGGAACTCCCGCGCCGCCAGCGCCACGTTGACCTGCCCCATCAACTTGCCGCGCAAGCCGATGTGAAAATGCTCCGGCGTCAGCTCCGCCAGCGGGCCGACATGCAGCGCGCCCGCGGCCACCACCACCGCATCGACGCGCCCCACCTTCCCGAACAACGCCCTTACCTGCGCGATGTCCTCGATATCGACCTGGTGCTGCCCGCCGCGCGCGCCAACCACGATGACCTCATGCCGCTGCCGCAATTGCTCGACCACGGCGCTGCCGATAGTCCCCGTCCCGCCGATCACCATCACCTTCATGCCGAGGCTCCCCAGGCGCGGTACACCTTCCCGGTCTGCGCACCGTCCACGCTGCGCGCATACGCCAGCGCGGCGCGGCGGGCAGGCACCGGCTCGAAGCCGATGAAGAACGGCCCGTAGCTGCCCATCGATTCTTCCAGCACGGTCGGGCTGACGGCGTTGATGCGCAAGCCGCGCGGCAGTTCGATCGCCGCCGCCCGCACAAAGCCCTCGACCGCCGAGTTGACCATGGTGGCGCTGGCGCCGTTGCGGATCGGCTCATCGGCCACGATGCCGCTGGTGAGCGTGATCGAACCGCCGTCGTTCAGGTACTCCCGCGCCACCAGCGCCACATTGACCTGTCCCATCAACTTGCTGTTCAAGCCCACGTAGAACTGCTCCGGCGTGAAGCCGTCCAGCGGCGCGAAGTGCAGCGAGCCCGCCGCCACCACCACCGCGTCCACACGGCCGATCTGCGCGAACACAGCCCGCACCTGCGCGATATCGGCGATATCGGCCTGATACTGCCCGCTGCTGGCGCCGACCGTCACAATCTCATGCCGCTGCCCCAGCTGCTCGACCACCGCCTTGCCGACCGTACCTGCCGCTCCGATGACGACTACTTTCATGCTGTTCTCCTGGTGAGTGAGTGAAAACACCAGTATCGTCCACAACGCCGGAGGAATAAATACGCTAAGATGAAGATCATTACTAACCCACGATTAGCAATAAAATGGACAAGCTGCGCAGCATGGAGATCTTCGTCGCCGTCGTCGACGCCGGCAATTTCACGGCGGCCGCCAGCGCCTTCCAGCTGTCGCCGGTCATGGTCGGCAAGCACATCGCCCACCTGGAGGCCACGCTGGGCGCGCGCCTGTTGACCCGCACCACGCGCCGCCAGAGCCTGACCGAGATCGGCGCCCAGTACGTCGAACAATGCCGCGCCATCCTGGCGCAGATCGCCGCCGCCGAATCCGGCGCCGAGGCGATGCGCAGCGTGCCGCGCGGACGGCTCAGGATCACCGCGCCCGTCTCCTTCGGCAGCGAATGGCTGGCGCCCGCCATCAGCGACTACCTGCGCCTGCACCCGGAAGTGGGCGTGGACCTGAGCCTCAACGACCGCATGGTGGACCTGGTGGAGGAAGGCTACGACGCCGCCGTGCGCATCGGCGCGCTGGACGATTCCGGCATGATCGCGCGGCCGCTGTTCAACTACGCGATGGCGATCTGCGCCTCGCCGGCCTACCTGAAAAAGCACGGCACGCCGCGCACGCCGGACGACCTGGCGCGGCATGAGTGCCTGGACTTCATGGTGGGTGCGGTCGGCGTGCGCTGGCGCCTGCAATCGGTGCACGGCCTGCGCGGCCTGCGCGCGCTGCCGCCCAGCCGCTTCCGCACCAACAGCGGACAGGCGCTGCGCATGGCCGCGCTCAAGGATTTCGGCATCGTGATGCAGGCCGAGGTGCTGCTGGCGCAGGACATCGCCGCCGGCCGTCTGAAGCCGGTGCTGTGCGACTACCTGCCGCCTGCCCGCCCCATGCACCTGGTCTACCCGCGCGACCGCCTGGCCACGCCCAAGCTGACCACATTCATCGACTTCATGATGGAACGCTTCGGGCCAGCGGCAGCACTGCCGCTGGCCTCTTCCGCGTAGGGACCTCGCCCGGCGTTGCACCGGGCGGAAAACACTTTACTTCGCCAGCGGCTTGATCGCGCCGTTCTGCGCCACCGATGCCAGTTGCGCCGACGGCTGCCAGCCCGCGCCCAGCGCGCGCGCCACCGACACCGCCGCCAGCAGGCGCTGGGTGTTGATCTGCACCGCCGCGCGGTCCGCCGCCAGCGCGCTGCGCTGCGCGTCGGTTACGTCCAGGTAGGTCGACACGCCACGCTCGTAGCGCGCACGCGCCACCAGGTAGCCGCGCGCCGCCGCCACTTGCGAGGCCGATTGCACCTCGCCCTGCAGCTGGCGTTCCTGCACGTCGGACAGCGCGTCTTCCACTTCGCGCAGCGCGGTCAGCAGCTTGGTCTCGTGGTTGGCGATCGCCTCTTCATAGCGCGCCTTGGAGATGGCCAGGTTGGCCTTGTTGCGGCCACCGTCGAAGATCGGCAGCGACAGCGCCAACGGGCCGACGCTGAACTGGCGCGAACCGCCCTTGCCCAATTCCTTCAAGCTCTCCGACGCATAGCCGAAGTTCGACGTCAGCGACAGCGAAGGATAGAACGCACCTTCCGCCACGCCGATTTGCGCATTGGCCGCGCGCAGGTTGGCCACGCTGCCCGCCAGGTCCGGACGCTGCGACAACAGGCTGGCCGGCAGCCCGACCGGAATCGCCGGCGGCTGCGGCAGCACGGCGGCATTGGCGTTTGGCGCCGTCAGCAGCGCAGATGGCGAGGCGCCGACCAGCGTCGCCAGGCTGTGCTCCAGCAGATTGCGCTGGCGCTGCACTTCATGCAGGTCGGCCTGCGCGTTGGCGCGCTCGATGCGGGCACGCGACACGTCCAGCTCATTCGACAGGCCGGCGTTGAAGCGCGCCGTCACCAGCTCCTCGGTTTCGCGGCGGGTGTCCAGCGCGCCGTTCAGGATCGCCATCTCGGCGTCCAGGCCGCGCAGCTGCCAGTAGGTGGTCGCCAGCTGCGACGACAGCATCAACAACACGCCGTCGCGGTCCGCCTCGGCGGCCAGCGCCTGTGCATCGGACGCCTCCACCAGGCGACGCACGCGGCCCAGCAGGTCGACTTCATACGACATCGATGCGCCTACCGCGTAGTTGTTACCCTTGATCGAACGGCCGCCCAGCGCCAGGCCCTGCGAAGTCTCGGCCGAGGTGCGCGAGTTCGATACCGACGTGCTCACGCTCAGCGACGGCTGCTGGTTGGCGCGCGACAGGCCGGCCTGCTCCAGCGCCACCACCAGCCGCTGTGCGGCGGCCTTCACGCTCGGGTTGTCGCGCAGCGCGGTCTGTTCGAGGCGGTTCAGGGTATCGTCGTTGAACACGGTCCACCACTGCGCGGGCAGGTGCGCCTCGCTGGCGCCGGCTTGCGGCAGGTGGCGGAACGATGCGTCGGCGACGTTCTTCGGCGCGGCGAAATCGCTGCCGACGGTGGCGCAGCCGGTGACGGCCAGCGTAACGGAAACAGCGAGCGTCAGGCGCTTCAAAGCTGAATTCAACATGGTGTTACCTCACTTAAAATTGTTTTGAAGGCGCTTAGTGCGCGCCACCGCCGCCACCCGAAGGGGCTTTGACTTTGTCCGAGAACCACAGCACGCCGATGCAGCCGAACAGCACCATCGCGACCAGGAAGAAGCCGTCGTTGTAGGCCATCACATAAGCCTCGCGCCGCACGATGCCGTCGACCGCCTTGAGTGCCATGTCCGACGCGCTGGTCGCATCGAAGCCCTTGCTCATGAACGATTGCGTCAGCGCGGCCAGGCGTTCCTGCGTGGCGGCCGCGAAGCCGGTCACCGATTCGCCCAGGCGCTGCGAGTGGAAATGCTCGCGCGACGTCAGCGCGGTGGCCAGCAATGCGATGCCGATCGAACCGCCCAGGTTGCGGGTCATGTTGATCAGGCTCGATGCCGACGGCATGTCTTTCGGCGTGATGCCGTTCATCGCGAAGTTCGACAGCGTCAGCATCACGAACGGCTGGCCCAGCGCGCGCACCACCTGCGACAGCAGCAGCTGGTCGTAGCCGGTGGTGGCGTCCATGTAGGCGTTCATCAGGCACGAGCCGCCGAACAGCAGCAGGCCGAAGCTGCACAGGATGCGGTTGTCGACCTTCGACGACAGCTTGGCCACGAACGGCATGATGAACAGCTGCGGCAGGCCGACCCACATGATGACCTCACCGATCTGCATCGGCGAATAGCCGGCGATCTGGCCCAGGTACAGCGGCAGCAGGAACGAGGAACCGTACAGGCCCATGCCCATCGCCATCGACAGCGCGGTGGCGGCGAAGAAGTTGCGCTGGCCGTAGAGGCCCAGGTTGACAAAGGGCTGCTTGCGCATCGCCCCCGTCACCGCCCAGCCGAGCAGGCCGACGATGGCCATCGCCGCGAAGGTGATGATGAACGAGGAATCGAACCAGTCCTTGCTGTTGCCCTCTTCCAGGAAGATGGTCAGGCTGCCCAGCCCCACGGCCATGAAGGCGATGCCCAGCCAGTCGGCGTTGAACAGCAGGTTGGGTTGGAACTTCTCCTTGTCCAGGCCCAGCGCGATACCGCCGATCAGCAGCACGCCCGGCACCCAGTTGATGTAGAAGATCGACGGCCAGCCATACAGCTCGCTCAAATAGCCGCCGAAGGTCGGGCCCATGGCCGGCGCCAGCGTGGCCGTCAGGCCGAAGATGGCCATGCCGGCGGCGCGCTTGGACGGCGGCAGCTTGGTCATCACCAGCGTCATCGCCATCGGAATCAGCGCGCCGCCGGTGAAGCCCTGCAGCATGCGGAACACGATCATGCTCGGCAGGTTCCAGGCGAAGCCGCACAGCGTCGAGAACAGGAGGAACAACGCGGTGGTGCCCATCAGGTAGGCGCGCATGCCGAACACGCGGGTCAGCAGGCCGGTCATCGGAATGACGATGATCTCCGCCACCAGGTAGGCGGTGGCGATCCACGAGCCCTCTTCCTGCGTGGCCGACAAGGTGCCCAGGATGTCCTTGAGCGACGAGTTGGTGATCTGGATGTCGAGCACCGCCATGAAGGCGCCCAGCATGCCGGCGGCCACCGCCATCCAGGTGCGGCCGGAGACCTTCTCGGCCGGCATGGCCGGGGCAGGCGCGGGCTTCCCCACGCCACCGGCCGGCGTATCGATTGTGGTGCTGGCCATGGCGGCTCCTTAGTTGGCGGCTTTGGTCTGGTTCACGGCCACTTCGGCGATCGCCGACATGCCCGGCACCAGGCGGCCGCTCAGGGCCTTGACGTCTTCCGGCTTGAAGGTGATCTTGACCGGCACGCGCTGGACGATCTTGGTGAAGTTACCGGTGGCGTTATCGGCCGGCAGCAGCGCGAACTGGGCGCCGGAAGCGGGCGCGAAGCTGTCCACTTTGCCGATCAGCTCACGGCCCGGAATCGCGTCGATCGTCACTTTGACTTCCTGGCCCGGCTTCAGGTCGGCCAATTGGGTTTCCTTGAAGTTGGCGGTCAGCCAGACGTTTTCCTGCACGATGGCGGTCAGTTGCTGGCCGGCCGTCACGCGCTGGCCCACCTCGATGGAGCGCTTGCCGATCCGGCCGCCCACCGGCGCCAGGATGCGGTTGTAGGCCAGCTGCTGCTCGGCGTCCTTCAGCTGCACGCGCAGCACGGTCACTTGCGCCTTGAGCACGTCGCGCGCCGATTGGGCGGCGGCGATCTGCGCCTTGGCGGCGGCGGCGCTGTCCTTGCGCGCGGCCAGGTCGGCCACGGCGCTGGCGCGGCCGGCGACGGCGGCGTCCAGTTCCGCTTTCGAGACGGCCTTCATCTGGCTGTTATACAGCTGGCCATAACGCTCGGCGTCCTGCTTGGCGCGCACCAGTTGCGCTTCCGACTGCGCCACTTGGGCGGCCGCGGCGCTGGCCTGGGCCTGGACCTGGGCGATCTGCGCGTCCGACTGTGCGACCTGCTGCTCGGCGGTGGCGATCTGCGCCTGGATCTGCTCGACCTTCACGTGCTGGTCGAACGGATCGAGTTCGGCGATGACATCGCCTTCCTTGACGATCTGGTTATCGTCGATCATCACCTTGGTGACCACGCCGGCGATGCGCGCCGACACCGGATGCACGTGGCCCGCCACATAGGCGTTTTCCGTCTCGACGAAATAATGGCTGCGATACCACATGCGGCCGCCGGCGGCCAGCGCGGCCAGGGCGACGACCGCGGCGATCACCACCACGCGGCGGTTGGACTTGGCCGGCGCGGCTGGAGCGGCCGGCGCGGCAGGCGCCGCCGGCTGGCCAGCGGGGACGGCGCTGAGCACTTTTTGTTCTTGGTTGTGCTGGGTGGACATGTGCAGCTCCAAATAAATGAAATGGGAGAAGTGCATTATTAGCCCGAATCTGAGCAAAGTCAAGAAATGAAACGATTGCATTTCATTTTATTTTGGACTACGATGTGTGCATCCATTACCATGTCATCCCATGAAAATCACCGCCAACGCCGCCGCCCTGGAAGACCCGGATTGCCCCGAGGGCGCCGCCAACGATTCGCCCGACTCCCCCTGCTTCGGCAAGGTGGCCGGTCGTCCGCGCGCGGCCGACAAGGAAGCCCGCCTGCAATCGCTGCTGCACACGGCCGCCTCCCTGTTCCTGGAAAAAGGCTATAGCAAGGTCAGCCTGGAGATGATCGCGCGCGAAGCCCATGTGGCGGTCCGCACGATCTATGTCAAATTCGGCGGCAAGGCCGGGCTGCTAAGCGCCGTCATCACCAACGGCCGCGCGCATTTCTTCGCCGGCATGACCGACCTGCAGTCGGACCCGCGCCCCTTCCGCGAGGTGATGGACGACTTCGCGCTGCGCTTCCTGGAGTTGGTGACAGTGCCCGCCTTCGTCAGCCTGCACCGCATGGTGGTGGCCGAGGCCCGCACCACGCCCGAGCTGGCCGACACCTTCTACCAGGCCGGCCCGCTGCGCACCCGCGAGGAGTTGATGCGCTTCTTCAGCCGCGAAGACATCCGCGCGCAACTGCGGCCGGAGATACCGGTCGAAACGCTGGCGGTGCACCTGCTTAGCTGCCTCATGGGCGACACCATGGTGCGCATGCTGTTCCCGGTCGAACAGGCGCCGTCGGTTGACGAATTGCGCGCGCGGGCGCAGCAAGGGTTGGACCTGTTCTACCGCGCCGTGCTGCGTTAGGCGCTGTGCATTTTTGTCGTTTGCTCTATACTGGATTTTTACCCACGGAGCACACATGAGCAAATCGAATCGACTGGACTGGAGCAGGCAGGTAACGCTCATGAATGAGCGCGTTAAAAACTTCCAGGCCAATCCCGGCCAGGAGCAGCTCGACGCCGTCATCCAGGAACTGCAAGCCTACGCGGAAGCCGCGCGCAACGGCGGCATCGAAATCCCGACCCGCTTCACCGTCAACTGACCTGCAGGCACCGTACGCAGGCACACTGACGTCATGTTCACTGACGCAGATGAGCCCGCCCGGACAACCTTGAGCAACCCGCTCGCATGAAGTCAATCAAACTCTGCCCAAGGTTCCGGTGCTAGCATTGCAGCTGGCATACACAGGAGGCGCTATGGAAACCGCGTCAGTCAGCAGCAAAGGACAGGTCACGATCCCAAAAGAGATACGTCAGCAATTGGGCATACGCGAAGGCAGCAAAGTTGAATTCGCAGTGGTCGGAAAGCATCTGGAGTTACGCGTCCAAAGCCCCAACGGTGTTATGCAGACCGCAGCGCCGGCCAGTGGCTATGGCATGGTCAAAAGCAAACGCAACGCCGTCCCCGTAGACCTTGATCCGGCCAGCCTGCTCAAGCCATGATCGGTCTCGATACGAACATCCTCGCCCGCTACTACATCGAAGACGACGCCGATGCGGAGGCCAAGCGACAACGGCCAAGAGCACGCCGCTTGATCGAGTCCGGCAAACCGCTAATGGTCTGCAAGACGGTAATACTGGAATTCGAATGGGTAATGCGGGGTTACTACCACCTTGAACGCCAGGAGACAATCGCCGTTCTACGGCATCTCCTGACCCAACCACATATTGAAATCGAAGATAGCCCAATAGTCGCGCAAGCGCTTTCGGCCTGCGACCAAGGCTTGGAGTTCGCCGATGCCATCCACCACGCCAGTTATGGCATCTGTGCCAGCGTGGCATCCTTCGACGATCGGAAATTTGCGCGCCGAGTGAAAATTCTCGGGCTGGCACCACCAATCGTCGTACCACGGTAATGCCGGCCCAAACGCTTACCCGGCCGCGTTGATCGCCTTGCGCGCCCAGACCAGCATCTGCTCGGGATCGTCCAGCAGGAACTCGGGCGCCGTGTAGTACTTCGTGACCAGCACCTTACCCTTCTTCGTCTCGTAGGAAAATGGCGTCGCGCCGGCCGCCTCGAACTCGGCGCGGGTGGCGTCGCCGACGCGCAGGTACAGCGTGCTGCCGATCACCCACGCGAACTGCTGGCCGTGATACTTGAAGGCGCGGCCACCGAAGAACGCGGCGTCCGACACCGCGGCGCCGAGCGGCGCGAATTGCTCGCGCATCCAGCCTGCAAACTCGGCGCTCGCAGCCAATTTATTTGCGCGACATCGCCACCAGCGCGTCCAGCACCTGCAAGGTGGCCTGGTCCAGCTGCGGACGCGGGATGCCCGGATTGCTGGCGTCCACCATCGAAGGATTGGTCAGGTAGCGGCCGTTGACGATCAGCGTCGGCGTGCTGTTGACTTCATACGTGCCGGCCACGCGGCCCGCGCTCTTCAACTTGGCGATGACCGAGAACGAGTTATACGCGGCCACGTATTTGTCCTTGTCGACGCCGTTCTTCACGGCCCAGTCGATGTTGTCCGCATCGCTCTTCAGGCGGCGGCGCTCGACGTGCCAGGTGCTCAGCAGCTTGGCGTGCAGCGACTCTTCCAGCTTCAGCGCCTCCAGCGTCAGGAACATATGCGCTTCCGGATCGTTCTCGCCGGTCAGCGGCAGGTGGATGCGGCGGAACACGATGCCGTCGCCCTGCTTCTTCACCCACGCCAGCATCGCCGGCTCCAGCGCGTAGCACGCCGGGCAGTGGTACATGAAGAACTCGATCACCTCGACCTTCTTGCCCTCGGCCTGCACCGGCTGCGGCGTCTTCAGGGTGGTGTACTCGGCGCCGTTCTTGGGCGCGGTGGGCGATGCGAAAGCGGCGCCGGCCAACAAGGCGGTGGCTGCGACAGCGAGTTTCAGGCGAAGCATGGTTATCCTTTTATGAAAAAATCTGCACAGCGAATATACCAGCTTCCCACGCGCCGCGCCTGTGGGATTTAGCCCCCATTAAGCCCGCATTAAGTCACCGCCGCCGGCCGGGCCTCCAGGCCGGCGATGTCCTTCATCAGCGCGATCAGGCGCTGCGCGCCAAGGCCCAGTGGACGGTCGTTGAGCCACACTACGTCTACCCAGAGGCGCAACTGGTTGCTCATGTGCGCGAAGCCTATGCCCAGCAGCTCGCCCGAATCAAGCAGCGGCGCCGCCAGCCGGTGCGGCAGATAGGCCCAACCGACGCCGGCGCGCACCAGGCTCAGTGTCGCCAGATGGCTGTCGGTGCGCCACAGCTTGCGCGAGATGAGCACCCGCTCGTCCTCGATCCCCGCGTCGCGGCCAACGATGGCCACCTGCCGCATGTCGACCAGCTCCTCCAGCCGGAACTGCCCGTTGCACTCGCGCGCCTGCGGATGGCGCGGCGAGATCACCGCCACCATCACTTCGCTGCCCAGTTCCTGGAAGCTCTCGCGCTGGTCGATCTGCGGCCGCTCGTAGATCAGCGCCAGCTGCGCCGCGCCTTCGTGCAGCATGCGCAGCGCATCGTTCTGCGGCGCCGACACCACGTCCACCTCCAGCGACGGGAACTCCTCCGCCAGCCGCGCCAGCGGATCGCTCCACGGCGCCGACAGCAGCTCGGGCGCGATCGCCAGCGTCAGGCGCCGCTCCAGTCCCTGATGCAGCGACAGCGCGTGCGCCTGCAGGCGGCGCAACTGGCCCGCCATCTGCCGCGCCTCGGCCTCCAGCGCGCGCGCCGATTCAGTGGGCCGCACCTCGCGCGACGTGCGGTCGAACAGCTGCAGATCGAGTTCCGCCTCCAGGTTGGCGATCGCCATGCTGACGGCAGACGGCACCCGCCCCAGCGCTCGCGCCGCTGCGGAAAACGAACCGTGATCCAGCACGGCGAGAAAGATGGCGATGTTATCGCTGGAGAAAGCCATGGCCCCATGCTGTCAGAAAAACTGATAGCTGTCGACTTTTTCAATCAGTAAATCGCTATTACCATGCCCCATATCGTATTGAGGAGGAAACTTTATGCAAGGGTTGAAACGCAAAATCGTCTACGTATCGCTGTTCGAATTGATCGCCGTGGGTTTGACCAGCAGCGTGCTGGTGCTGTTGATGGGCCACGACGCCGGCCACGCCAGCGTCGCGGCGGTCGCCTCGTCGCTGGTCGCCGTGGTGTGGAACTTCGTCTACAACAGCATGTTCGAAGCGTGGGAAGCGCGCCAGGCCAAGCGTGGCCGCAGCTGGCTGCGCCGCGCCGCGCATGCGCTGGGCTTCGAAGGTGGCCTGGTGGTGATCCTGGTGCCGCTGTTCGCCTGGTGGCTGGACATCTCGCTGTGGGAAGCCTTTGTGCTGGACTTGGGGCTGGTGTTATTCTTTATGTTTTATACCTTTCTCTTCAGCTTGGCCTTCGACCGCATCTTCGGACTGCCGGCGTCGGCGCAAGCCTGATCAATCAGAACCGGAGTCCACATGGCATTGAAACCGTTCGCGTTCGCAGCACTGGTGATGGCGATGAGCAGCGCAGGCGCGGCGGCGCTGTCGCCGGTCGAGCAGAAAATCGTCGACGAGGTCAAGGCCCATTCGGAGCAAGGCTTGCAGCTGCTGGAGCGCTCGGTCAACATCAACAGTGGCACCATGAACCACGACGGCGTGCGCGAAGTGGGCAAGCTGTTTCGCGAGCAGTTCGACCAGCTGGGCTTCACCACCCGCTGGATCGACATGCCGCCCGCCGTGCAGCGCGCCGGCCACCTGCTGGCCACGCGCGATGGCAAGCAAGGCAAGCGCCTGCTGCTGATCGGCCATCTGGATACCGTGTTTGAAAAAGACAGCCCGGTGCAGCTGTGGAAGCGCGACGGCGCCCGCGTGCGCGGCCAGGGCGTCAACGACATGAAGGGCGGCGACGTGATCATCGTCGAAGCGCTGCGCGCCTTGCAGCGCGTGGGCGCGCTCGATAACACCAGCATCACCGTCATGTTCAGCGGCGACGAGGAAAGCGCCGGCCATCCGGTCGAGATCTCGCGCGCCGACATGGTCGCCGCCGCCAAGCGCAGCGACATCGCACTGGCCTTCGAAGCCACGGTGCGCGACAAGAACGGCAAGGACACCGGCACCATCGGCCGTCGCGCCTCGGCGTCGTGGGACCTGGAAGTGAAAGGCAAGCAAGGCCACTCCAGCGGCATCTTCACCGAGGGCGCAGGCTATGGCGCGGTGTACGAAGCGGCGCGCATCGTCGACGGCTTCCGCCAGCAAGTGATGGAACCGGACCTGACCTTCAGCCCCGGCCTGATATTGGGCGGCACCGACGTCAGCCTCGACGCCGGCGGCACGAAAGGCCAGGCCGCAGGCAAAGGCAACGTGATCGCGCGCAGCGCCACCGTGCACGGCGACCTGCGCTACCTGAGCTACGAACAGCGCGACCGCGCGCACGCGAAGATGAAAGCCATCGTCGCGCAGAACCTGCCGGGCACCAGCGCCAGCATCAGCTTCCACGAATCGTATCCGCCGATGTCGCCGACCGCAGGCAACCTGGCGGTGCTCAAGTTGTATTCGCAAGCGAGCAGCGACGCCGGCCTGGGCGAAATCCCCGCCCTGCCGCCGGGCCAGCGCGGCGCCGGCGATGTGCAGTTCGTCGCCCCGCTGCTCGACAGCCTGGACGGCCTGGGCGCCACCGGCAACGGCGCGCACTCGCCGGACGAGGATCTGGAAATCGCCTCCATCGAACGCGCCACCATCCGCACCGCCATCCTGATCTACCGCCTGACGCGGTAAACCTTTCATTTTTGACACCACCTCCTTATAATTGTTTTATTTGCATGAATTAAATGCATCTATTCAACAAGGAGGCAAAATTGAAGAAACTTGTGGGTTTGGCCTGCGGCCTCGCGCTGCTGGGTTCGGCTGAAGCAAAAGTCGTCAGCTACGATTTCACCATCACCGTCGACCACATTGTGGAGATGGATAACAACGTCAACCCGGTGTATGTGCAATCGAGCACCCGTCCGGGCGCGCTGGTATCGGTGGGTGAAAAGATGCATGGCACGTTCAGCTTCGACACCGACACCCCGAAAAGCGTCTTCTACCAACCGCCCGCACAGGCTCAAGGCAGCTGGGTTCTGTATTCGGACCCCGCGAACTACAAGAATCCGATCGACGCAGCCTTCCTGAACAGCGGGCTGCACACCACCGTGCCAGCCGGCGTGAAGGTCAACAGCACGGTGCAGGTACTCGACAACGCCAGCGTTCTGAACAACGGTGACGGCTTCTGGTTGAGTAACTCCGCTTCCTACAAGGGTGAGATCTTCACCAACTTGATCCTTCTGGGCGACAGCACCGGCGCCGCCTTCAACAGCGCCGCGATCCCGGGCCAGCTGAACCTGAGCCAATTCAACTACGGCAGCTACGGCTTCTCGCGCATGTCAGCCGACAACAAATGGGTGGAAGTCGACTGCGACTTCACCACATTGACCCTGTCGCCTACCGCGCCTGTGCCCGAACCGTCCACCTACCTGATGTTCGGCGCCGGCTTGATGCTGCTGGCCTGGCGCAGAAAATCGCGCGGCTGATCGTTAAGCGACGCAACAAAAAAAACCGGGATGCCAGCTCCCGGTTTTTTTGTGCCTCCAGCGTACGCCACGAAGAAAAGTGACTGTAGTCAACTATTTCTTGAGGTGCTACAAATACTTCCCCGCGCGCCAAGGCCATCATGTAGGTAGAACATCCCACGATATCCTCCGTGAAATACATGAAAACGACAAACCTAACGTATCCGCGCCCGCGCTGGCGTTACTTTATTCTTTTTCAATCCTGGCCTCAATTCGAATCATGGCTGGTAATTATTTTGCTATCAACCATAGTTTTATACTTGCTAGCCAAAACAGTAGATCCCAATACGATCCCAATCGAAGGCTTGGCTATCGGAGCTGGAATAGGCTCTTTGTTTTCTGTTTTTTCGGTGATTCCGGTTCAATTCACAGTGATAGATTGCAACCAAGATCATGCCCAACTCCTATTCAGACAGGTTGAGTATTGGGGATACATCAAACATGCCGAATCAGGGGATATCGTCATATTTCGTCAGAATCTGCCTCGTCTTTTGCGCTGGGATGAGGGCAATATCACCCTGCGTACCGACGTCAGCACGATTAAAGTCACTGGCCCAGTTTGCATCCTAAAAGCAATCCAGCGTAATTTAATAAAGAAAGTAAACGCAGGCATGGGCCCGGGCGCACCATAAAAAAAACCGGGAACAAGTCCCGGTTTCGTGTGATGCAGATTGTCGCTTAGCGCTTGCGCGGTGGCGGCAGGTCGGTGCAGACGCCTTCGTACACTTCGGCCGCCATGCCGATCGATTCGCCCAGCGTTGGGTGCGGATGGATCGTCTTGCCGATGTCGATGCCGTCGCAGCCCATCTCGATCGCCAACGCGATCTCGCCGATCATGTCACCGGCGTGCGTGCCGACCATCGTGCCGCCGATGATGCGGTGCGTTTCAGCGTCGAACAGCAGCTTGGTGAAGCCTTCGGCGCGGCCGTTGGCCACTGCGCGGCCACTCGCGGCCCAAGGGAAGTGGCCCTTCTCGACCTTGATGCCCTTGGCTTTCGCTTCGTCTTCGGTGATGCCGGCCCATGCCACTTCCGGATCGGTGTAGGCCACCGATGGAATCACCTTCACGTCGAAGTGCGACTTCTGGCCCGCCGCAGCTTCCGCCGCCACGTGGCCTTCGTGCACCGCCTTGTGCGCCAGCATAGGCTGGCCCACCAGGTCGCCGATGGCGAAGATGTTCGGCACGTTGGTGCGCATCTGGCTGTCGACCGGGATGAAGCCACGATCGGTCACGATCACGCCAGCCTTGTCGGCGGCGATCTTCTTGCCGTTCGGGCTGCGGCCGACTGCGACCAGCACCATGTCGTAGACCTGCGGCGCTGGCGCGGTGGCGCCGGCTTCCGCCGCTTCGAAGGTGACTTTGATCCCTTCCGGCAGCGCTTCAACCGCAACCGTCTTGGTCTTGGTCATGACGTTGTCGAAGCGCTTCTCGTTGAACTTCTGCCAGACCTTGACCGCATCACGGTCCGCGCCCTGCATCAAGCCGTCCATCATTTCGACCACGTCGATGCGCGCGCCGAAGGTCGAGTACACGGTGGCCATTTCCAGGCCGATGATGCCGCCGCCGATGACCAGCATGCGTTTCGGGATCTGACGCAGTTCCAGCGCGCCGGTCGAGTCGACGATACGCGGATCTTCAGGCACGAACGGCAGCTTCACCACAGCCGAACCGGCAGCGATGATGGCCTGCTTGAACTGCACCACTTTCTTGGTGCCGTCGGCGGCCGTGACTTCGATGTGGTTCGCGCTCAGGAACTGGCCGACACCAACGACGACTTGCGTCTTGCGCGCCTTGGCCATGCCTGCCAGGCCGCCGGTCATGTTCTTGATGACGCCTTCCTTGTACTTGCGTACCTGGTCGATGTCGATGGTCGGCTTGGCGAAGGTGACGCCGGTGTTGGACATGTGCGCGGTTTCGTCGATCACGGATGCCACGTGCAGCAGCGCTTTCGACGGGATGCAACCGACGTTCAGGCACACGCCGCCCAGCGTTTCGTAACGCTCGACGATGACCGTGTTCAGGCCCAGGTCCGCTGCGCGGAACGCGGCGGAGTAACCGCCAGGACCGCCGCCCAGCACCATCATGTCGCAGTCGATGTCGACCTGGCCGGCGTAGCTGCTACCGGCTGGTGCGGCGATCGGCGCGGCGGCTGGTGCAGCAGCAGGTGCCGCCGCAGCAGGAGCCGGAGCGGCTGCAGGTGCAGGTGCAGCAGCCGCACCAGCGGCGGCATCCACCACCAGCATCAGCGAGCCTTCCTTGACCTTGTCGCCAACCTTGACCTTCACTTCTTTCACCACGCCGGCGTGCGACGATGGGACTTCCATGCTGGCCTTGTCCGATTCAACAGTGATCAGCGACTGGTCCACCTTGATGGTATCGCCAACCTTGACCATCACCTCGATCACTTCAACTTCTGCGAAGTCGCCGATGTTCGGCACTTTCACTTCTGTGCTCATAGTCGCTCCTTACAGCAGAATTTTGCGCATGTCGCCGAGCACTTCGCTCAGGTACACGGAGAAGCGAGCACCCATCGCGCCGTCGACCACGCGGTGGTCGTAGGACAGCGAGGTACCCATCATCAGGCGAGGCTGGAATGCCTTGCCGTCCCACACCGGCTTGATCGATGCCTTGGACAGGCCAAGGATCGCCACTTCCGGCGCGTTGACGATAGGCGTGAAGTGCGTGCCGCCGATGCCGCCCAGCGACGAGATGGTGAAGCTGGCGCCTTGCATGTCGGTCGGTTTCAGCTTGCCTTCACGTGCTTGCAGCGACAACTCGGTCATTTCGCGGGCGATCTGCGAGACCGATTTCTGGTCGGCGTTTTTGATCACCGGTACAACCAGGCCGTTCGGCGTGTCGGCCGCGAAGCCGATGTTGTAGTACTGCTTGAGGATCAGGTTTTCACCCTTCTCATCCAGCGACGCGTTAAACGACGGGAATTTCTTCAGCGCGGCGACCGATGCCTTGATGACGAAGGCCAGCATGGTCAGCTTGGCCGCGTCCTTGTTCTTGGCGTTGGCGTTGTTGGTCTCGACGCGGAACGCTTCCAGGTCGGTGATGTCGGCATCGTCGAACTGCGTGACGTGCGGGATCATGACCCAGTTGCGGTGCAGGTTAGGACCGCTGATTTTCTTGATGCGCGACAGCGGCAGCAGTTCGGTCGGGCCAAACTTGCTGAAGTCGACCACCGGCCATGGCAGCACGCTCATGCCGCCACCGGAACCGGCTGGCGCCGATGCGCCGACAGGAGCAGCGGTGGTACCGGCCATCACGCCCTTGACGTAGTTCTGCACGTCCAGCTGGGTGATGCGGCCTTTAGGACCGGAGCCAGGCACTTTGCCCAGGTCCACGCCCAGTTCGCGGGCGAACTTGCGGATCGACGGCGATGCGTGCGCCAGCTTGCCGGTTTGGACCGAGCCTTGCGACGCCGTCGGTGCGGCAGCGGCGGCGGCTGGAGCCGGCGAAGGCGCAGCGGCGGCAGCGGCTGGAGCGGCAGCAGGAGCGGCCGGCGCGGCGGCGGCAGGAGCCGGAGCGGCAGCGCCACCCGTAGCTTCCACCACCAGCACCACGGTGCCCATGGCAACCTTGTCGCCAACCTTGATCTTCACTTCCTTCACCACACCAGCGTGCGACGAAGGGATTTCCATGCTGGCCTTGTCCGATTCGACGGTCAGCAGCGACTGATCGACCTTGATCGTGTCGCCGACCTTGACCATCACTTCGATGACTTCAACTTCCTTGAAGTCGCCGATGTCCGGAACCTTCACCTCGACCGGGCCGGCCGAAGCCGCAGGTGCGGCAGCCGGCGCAGGTACCGGCGCGGCGGCAGCGGCAGGCGCCGGTGCTGGAGCCGCGGCGGCTGGC
>NZ_WWCX01000061.1:0-37390 GCF_009857655.1 Duganella vulcania | reverse complement strand
GGCGCGCGCATGCAGGCATGGGGCGGCAGCGCCGCCATGCTGGCCGCGCTGATCGCCATGTTCCTGGCGGCTGGCGCCATCCTGCTGCTGGCCCTGCGCCTGGCGCCGCGCCGCGGCGGCCCGGACGCGCGCCATGGGCGGACCGACAAGATGGCTCGCTACTGAAGCTTGGGCTAGAATCTCGGACGCGCCGCGATCCGGCGCTCCCGTTCACCCAACTTCAAAGCGACCCAACCAATGCGTTTTGTCCTGCCCTTCCTCGCCGCCGCCATGGCCGGCTCATTCGCCGCCAGCGCCGGCGCCACCCCCACCCCAATCACGCTGGACCAGGCGATGTCCAATCCCGACTGGATCGGCAATCCGGTGGAAGCCGCATGGTGGGGCTGGGACAGCCGCCAGGTCTACTACAAGCAAAAGCGCGCCGGCTCGCCGCTGCGCGACACCTTCCAGATCGCCGCCCCCAACGCCGCCAAGCTGGTCGACGACAAGCAGCTGGCCAACCTCGACGCCGCCGCCCCGGTCTACAACCGCGAGCACACGCGCGCCATCCTGCTGCGCAACGGCGACCTGTTCGAACGCGACCTGAAGACCGGCGCGCTGACGCAGATCGTGCGCGGCACCACGCCGGCCGCCGATCCGCAATACGCGGCCGATGGCGCCCACGTGCAGTTCCGCGTCGGCAGCGACTGGTTCAGCTGGAGCCGCACCGAGCGCCTGGTGTCGCCGGTGGCGCTGCTGCGCACCGCCAAGGACCCGGACGCCGCGCCGGACGCCGACAGCCGCCGCGACCTGCAACTGCGCCTGCTCTCCACGCTGGCGCGCCTGAAGGACGAGAAGGACGCCACCCGCGACCGCCGCAACGCCGAACGCAGCGCCGACGCCACCCGCGCGCCGCTGCCCGTCTACCTCGGCGAGAAGGTCGTCATCGAAACCAGCGCGCTGTCGCCGGATGGCCGCTACCTGCTGGTGGTCACCAGCGCCAAGGACGGCGACAAGCGCCGCATCGGCAAGCTGGCCAAGTACGTCACCGAATCGGGCTACGAGGAAACCGACGACCAGCGCAAGCGCGTCAGCGACACCGGCCCGCAGCCGCACCAACTGAAACTGGTTGAACTATCGACCCGCAAGGTAAGCGATCTGTCGTTCGACACCCTGCCCGGCATCGCCGTCGACCCGCTGGCCGAGCTGCGCGCCGCGCACAAGCTCGACCCGCTCAAGGGCAACCGCGCGCTGCGCTTCGAAAGCCGCGAGGACTCGATCCGCTGGAGCGCCAACGGCGCGCAAGTGGCCGTGATGGCGCAGGCGATCGACAACAAGGACCGCTGGATCGCCACCGTCGACCTGGCCGGCGCCAAACTGAAACCGGTGCACCGACTGAGCGACGCGGCCTGGGTCAACAACCGCGGCAACGACTTCGGCTGGCAGCCGGACAACAGCACGCTGTGGTATCAATCGGAGGAAAGCGGCTACGCGCACCTGTACATGCAAACCGCCGACGGCAAGGCGCGCGCGCTGACCTCGGGCAAATGGGAAACCAGCGAGATCGAATGGAACGCCGACGGCAGCACCGCCTACTTCCTGTGCAATCCCAAGCTGCCCGGCACCTACGAGGTGTGCTCCACCTCCACCAGGGACGGCGCGCTGCGCGAGCTGACATCGCTGGGCGGCGTGGAGAGCTTCGCGCTGTCGCCGGACGGCCGCAAGCTGCTGGTGCGCTACTCCACGTCCTACATGCCGACGCAGATCGCCACCGTCGCCAGCAGCGGCGGCGCCGTCACCCAGCTCACCGACACCCGCAGCGCCGGCTTCAAGGCGCGCGAGTGGATCACGCCGCAGATCGTCGCCGTGCCGTCCACGCATGGCGCCGATCCGGTGTGGGCCAAGCTGTATCGCCCGGCCACGCTGGAACCGGGCAAAAAATATCCGGTGGTGATGTTCGTGCACGGCGCCGGCTACCTGCAGAACGTCACCAAGCGCTACCCGGTCTACTTCCGCGAGCAGATGTTCCACAACCTGCTGGTGGAAAAAGGCTACATCGTGCTGGACATGGACTACCGCGCCTCGCTGGGCTATGGCCGCAACTGGCGCACCGCCATCTACCGCCAGATGGGCCACCCGGAACTGGAGGACTACATCGACGGCTTGAACTGGATGGTGGCCAACCACCAGGGCGATCCCGCCAACGTCGGCATCTACGGCGGCAGCTACGGCGGCTTCATGACCTTCATGGCGATGCTGCGCGCACCGGACCAGTTCAAGTCCGGCGCCGCGCTGCGTCCCGTCACCGACTGGACCACCTACAACCACGAATACACCGCCAACATCCTCAACACGCCGGAGCTGGACCCGGACGCGTACAAGATCTCGTCGCCGATCGAATACGCCGATCAGTTGAAGGGCAACCTGCTGATCGCCCACGGCATGATCGACGATAACGTCTTCTTCCAGGACTCGGTGCGCATGGCCCAGCGCTTCATCGAACTGAAGAAAGACAACTGGGAGCTGGCGCCGTACCCGATGGAACGCCACGGCTTCGTCCACCCGGAGAGCTGGTACGATGAATACCGCCGCATCTACCAGCTGTTCGAACGCACGCTGAAAAAATAAAGGAGATCCATGAAAAAGCTCGCCGTCCTGCTGCCGCTGGCAGCACTCATGTTTGGACCGCTCGCGGCCCACGCTCAAACCAGCGCCGTGAAGCATCCGGCCTGGTCGCGCAGTTCCAACGTCTACGAAGTGAACCTGCGCCAGTACAGCAAGGAAGGCACGCTGAACGCCTTCGCCGCCACGCTGCCGCGCCTCAAGCAGATGGGCGTGGACATCGTCTGGCTGATGCCGCTCCACCCGATCGGCCAGCAAAACCGCAAGGGCACGCTGGGCAGCTACTACGCGGTGAAGGACTACCAGGCCGTCAGCCCGGACTACGGCACCATGGACGACCTGCGCAAGCTGGTCAAGCAGGCGCACGGGCTGGGCATGCACGTGATCCTGGACTGGGTGGGCAACCACACGGCCTGGGACCATCCTTGGGCCACCCAGCACCCCGACTGGTACAAGAAAAACGACAAGGGCGAAATCCACTCCGTCACCTTCAAGAACGAAGCCGGCGGCACCGAGGAATGGACCGACGTGATCGGCCTCGATTACGCCAACAAGGACCTGTGGAAGGGCATGACCGACGCGATGGCGTTCTGGGTGCGCGAGGCCGGCATCGACGGCTTCCGTTGCGACGCCGCCGGCCTGGTGCCGACCGAATTCTGGAACCAGGCGCGCGCGCAGCTCGACAAGATCAAACCGGTGTTCATGCTGGCCGAGTGGGACGAGCCGGCGCTGCACGAGAAGGCATTCGACGCCAGCTACGACTGGCCGCTCAACGCGCTGATGCAAAAGATCGGCAAGGGCCAGGCCGGCGCGGCTGAACTGAAAGCCTTCGTGACGAATCCACCGAAGGCCTACCCGCGCGACGCCTACCGCCTGCAGTTCACCAACAACCACGACATCAACTCGTGGCAGGGCACGGACAAGGACTTGTACGGCCCGGCCTACGGCGCGATGGCGGTGCTGAGCTACACCCTGCCCGGCATCCCGCTGGTGTACAGCGGCCAGGAGGCGCGGCTGGACAAGAAGCTGGAGTTCTTCGAGAAGGATCCGATCGACTGGAAGACCTACGAGCTGGAAGGCTTCTACGCCGGACTGAATCAGCTGAAGAAGGAAAACCAGGCGCTGTGGAACGGCGCCAGCGGCGGCGCGGTGCAGCTGCTCGATGTCGGCAACGACCAGCTGTTCGCCTTCAAGCGCCAGCAGGGCAAGAACAATGTGCGCGTGATCGTCAACCCGACCGCCACGCTGCAGAAGTACAAGCTGGCCGGCGACGAAGGCCAGGCCGTGCTCAAGCCCTGGCGCTGGCGCATCGTCGTGCCGGAATAAGCGCTACTCGGTGGCCAGCCGCTTGGCCAGGCGGTACAGGTACTCCTGGCCGTCGTACAGCGACTTCACGCGGATATGCTCATTCAAGCCATGCGCGCCGCTGCCCTCCGGGCCGGCGAACATGCCACTGATACCGTAGGTCCAGATGCCGCCGCTGTTGAGGAAGCGGCCGTCGGTGCCGCCGGTCGACATGGTCGGAATCACCGGCACGCCGGGCCACATATCGTTGCTGATCTCCTCCACCGCCTTCATCAGCGTCGGCGTCAGCGGCGGCATCGGCGCGCTCAGGCCCTCGCCGATGCGGGTGATCTTGATCTGGTCATCGGCCAGCACGCGCTGCAGCGTGGCCTGCACATCGTCCACCTTCTCGTCCGGCAGGATGCGGCAGTTGACGGTGGCGCGGGCGCGCTGCGGCAGCGCGTTGTCGGCGTGGCCGGCATCGACCCTGGTCGCCACGCAGGTGGTGCGCACGGTGGAGTTGTGCACCGGGCTCACCGCGTACAGGCGCTCCAGCGCGGCGGCGTCGGGCGGATCGCTGAGGATGGCCTTCATGTCGGCGGCCACCTGGCCCTGCTCCACGGTGGACATGCGCTCGTAGTAGGAGCGCGTCACGTCCGACAGCTTGAACGGGAAGGCGAAGCGGCCCAGGCGCGACAAGCCTTCCGCCAGATGGTAGATGGCGTTGTCGCGGTACGGCGCGGAGCTGTGGCCGCCGGGATTGGTCACCTCCAGCTGGAAGCTCTGGTAAATTTTCTCGCCGGCCTGGATGCCGTGGCGTACCGGCTTGCCCTGCTTGTCCAGCAGGCCGCCGCCGCCTTCGTTGAGCGCGATCTCGGCATCGATCAGCGCGCGGTGGTGGTTGAACAGGTACTCGGCGCCGTCGAATTTACTGGGCACCATCTCCTCGTCGCAGGTCAGCGCCATGACGATGTCGCGCTTGGGCGCCAGCTTTTCCTTCTTGTAGCGGATCATATTGGCGACGAAGGACGCGGCCATGGCCTTGTCGTCGGAGGCGCCGCGCGCGTAGAACATGCCGTCCTCCTCGACCAGCTTGAACGGATCGCGCACCCAGTCGGCGCGGTTGGCTTCGACCACGTCGATGTGGGCCAACAGCAGCAGCGGCTTCTTGCTGCCGTCACCCTTGATGCGCGCCACCAGGTTGCCCTTGGCGGGACCGCCGGGCGGCACGATCAGGTGCAGGTCGGCGTCCTTGTAGCCGGCCGCCTTCAGGCGCCTGGCCATCTTGTTGGCCGCCACCGTGCAGGAGCCGGTGGAGTTGGTGGTATTGGTTTCCACCAGTTCCTGGTAAATCTCGCGCATCTGCTTCTGCACCGGCGACAGATCGGCGCCATGCGCCGCCCCCGCCACCACCAATCCCGCCGCCAACCAGGTCGCCCGCTTCATAGTGCTCCTTATCGATGTCATGCAAAGTAACTAACTTATACCCCGAAATTATTACTGTCAATAAAAGTGCGGCGAGGCCCTTGCCAAACCCCTGGGGGCGTCTGCTATAATTGCGGCCCTTGGCCTGGTAGCTCAGTTGGTAGAGCAGAGGATTGAAAATCCTTGTGTCGGTGGTTCGATTCCGCCCCGGGCCACCAAGAATGCTTCAGAGAGAACGCCAACCCACACGGGTTGGCGTTGTTGTTTGTGCGGCGCGAACTCAACCGAGTCCCGGCGGTGGTGCGCTACCGCCCGCCTGCCGCGCCGCACGCCTCGCGTTCGAGGCGTTTCCTGAACACGAGCGGCGTTTCGCCGGTGAGCCGCCGGAACGCCGTGATGAACGCCGAACACGACAGGTAGCCCAAACGATAGGCCGTCTCGTCCACTGACAGTTTGAGCACCACCAGATATTCCTCGGCCAGCGCGATCCGGGCCTCGTCGCGGATCGCGCTGAACGCGGCGCCCTCCTGCGTCAACTGGCGCCGCAAGGTGCGCGCGGTCATGCACATGGCGCTGGCCACCTCTTCCATCCCCAGTTCGATGTTGCAGGCCAGGCGCTCCCTGACCTTGGCCGCCAGCCCTATGCGCACGCGGTGGCGTTCGAGGATGCGCACGCACTGCTCTTCGCTGTATTTCAACATCAGATCGTTCGCCTGCGGCAACGGCAGCAGCATTTGCTCGCGCGCGAAGGCGACCACGGTGCGCCCTGTGCCGAACCGGGGTAGCAAGCCAAAAGCCCGCTCATAGGGGGCCGTCACGCCGGGCGCGGGAAACGGCAACTCCACGCGGCGCAACGCATCGGACACCACGATCAATTCGCGCTGGACCGCCACCAACGCCGCCGCATCGCGTTCAATGATGAAGCGCCGCACGTCCTCGGGCACATGGTCGGCGTCGATCGACACGGCCGTCTCATGTTCGCTGTCCGTCGCCTCGAACCGGGTGAACGCGTGGGTGAGGTTGAAATAGCGCAGCGCGACATCGAGCGCCTGGCGCGAATGCCGGCTCGTGACCAGGGCGAATCCCAGTGAGCCGAAGGTCGAATAGTGGTAGCGCAAGCCGGCGGCCACGCCCAGCGCCGGCATCTGGCGCAAGTGGCGCAGCAAGTTGCGGATCAAGCGCAATTCCTGCTCGGCGCTCACCACGCAACCGGCGTCGTCCAGGTCGCGCTGGCGCAGGCCGGTCCCCGCCAGCACCTCCTTGGGCGCCAGGCCATGACTGGCCCCCAAGTCGGCTAGCAGCCGTATCCCGGCGACGCTACGCGCAAAGTCCCAGCTCCCCATCGTTGATTTGTCCGAAAATGTAAATTTATTGGCCGCGACCACTATACAGCGTCCGCCACTTCCATTGCTAGAGTTGAGGCTCAAAACAGAGTCGCCAATGGCACCGCTTCCCGCGTCGGTTGTGGGCCGGACTCACCATAGCAAGAAGGAGACAACCATGCTAGATGCCGATGACGTGGCAGCGTTACTGTCCGAAGTCGATGCGTTCGCCGCACAGCGCATCGCGGCGGCGGTCGAACGACCGGAAGCGCCCATTTCCCACGACACCCTCACCGCCTTGAGCACCGAGGCCGCCGAACTGGGCTTGATACCGGCCCCCGGCGCGGCTCCCGGCTATGCGCTGTGGGAACACTGCGATCATGCCAACGCCATGCAATTCAACCTGGGCTTGCTCCAGCTCGTGGCGCGGGCCAACGCCGGCGTCGCGTTCGCCTGGCACCGCAGCGCGCTGGCGCGCTCGGCCGCCGCACTGTCCGGCGCCCACATTGCGGGCCAGAGCGTGCTCGATACCGCCCTCGTCACCACCGGCCATCTCGGTCTGGCGCGCACGGAACTGGCCCGCTTCCTGCGCCCGCACGGGCCGCGCGCCGACGGCGCCTTGCTGGCCGACTGGCTGGACCGCCGCCGGCACGGCACCACCGTGATCACGACGGCGTCCTGGCGGCACCTGGTCTGGCCGGTCTGGCATGGCGACACCATCCGCTGGCAATGCGCCGCGCGCGAGCAACTGCAGGTCGAACCGCGCCGCGCCCAGCACGGCCTGGACGAACTGGCCGCGTTCAGCGTGCGCCTGGCGCCGGACGCCGACACCGCGCTGCTGCCCGAGGCTGGCGATGCACGCCTGGCCTACGAACGCATGCTGAAGCTGGACATGCTGGGCCTGATGGCCATCGGCGCCGGCGCGCTACGTCACGCCTGGGAGCTGGCGGCCGGTTATGCCGCCATCCGCAAGCAAGGCGGCAAGCTGATCGGCGACCATCCCGCCGTCCAGATCATGCTGGGCGAGATCGAGATGGCTTGGCAGCAGGCATCCGGCGCGCTGGCCCGCCTGTCCCGCCCGGTCGATGACCTCCCCCTCGACGAAGTCGCGGCCCAACGCGCCGCCACCCATGGCGCGCTGTGCCATGGCGCCAACCAGGGCGTGCAAGTCCACGGCGGCGTCGGCTACATGCGCGACGTGGGCGCGGAGAAGATCGTGCGCGACCAGAACATGCTGAAGCTGCTGGCCGGCGGCACCCGCGAGATCCCGCTGCTGTTGAACGGCCTGTGCGGAGGCCGGCCATGACGCGCGCCACCCATCTGGCAGGCCACCTGCCGTTCGACCACGCCCTGTCGCCGCAGCTGAAGTTCCGCCACTTGCCCGCCGCCGGCCGCGCCTTCACCAACAGCCCGCTGGACGACCTGTGGGACACGGACTGCGCGCGCCTGCCGCGCGGCCTGCGCGACCTGCGGCGCCGGGCCCGGGCCTTCGCGCAAACCCATCTGGCGCCGATCGCGGGCGCGCTCGATCAGCAGCCCCACCTGGCGCCGGGCGCGTGCCCGCCCGCCGCGCGGCAGATGCTGATCGAAGCGGGCAAGGCAGGCTGGCTCAGCTACTTCCTGCCCGCCCCCCTGGGCAGCCTGCCGTGGGGCGCGGCCCTGCACCCGCCGATCTGGGCCTGCAGCCTGGTGGTGGAGGAATTCGCGCGCGCGTGCGGCGGCCAGATGCTGCTGCTTTCGGCCCACCACCTGGGCTGCATGCCGTTGCTGCTGTCGGGCCGCATCTCGACCATCCGTGAATTCCTGCTGCCCGTCTACCGCAGCAACGAGCGCGGCGATCCGCACCTGGTCGCCTTCGCCATCACGGAACCGCAGGCCGGATCGGACGTCGAGGAAGGCCACGGCGCGCAGCAATACCGGCCCGGCGTGGTGGCCACGCCGGTGGCGGGCGGCTATCTGCTCAACGGCCGCAAGTGCTTCATCAGCGGCGGCGACCTGGCCCGCAGCATGACCGTGTTCGCCGCGCTCAAGGGCGAGGGCATGGAATCCTGGACCTGCTTCTATGTGGACTGCGCCACGCCGGGCGTCACCATTCCGCGCACCGAGGTCAAGATGGGCATGCGCGCCTCCGGCGCCGCCGAGGTCGAATTCAACAACGCCTTCGTTCCGGACGGACGCGTGATCGGCGGCCTGCGCAACGGCTGGGTGCTCAATCGCGGCACCCTCAATTCGTCCCGCATTCCGGTCGCCGCCATGGGGGTCGGCTTCGCCCGCGCCGCCACCGAAGTGGCGATCGAGTTCGCCCGCCGTTACCGGCTGGCCGGCAAAGCCCTGCTCGACTACCAGGATGTGCAGCTGCACATCGCGACCATGCTGGCCGAGACCCGCGCCCTCCGCAATCTGGTGTGGCAGGAAGCGCGCCACGCCAGGAAGCCGCGCCAGTTGCACGCCTCGCTGTGCAAGTTCCACGCGACCGACCGCGCGCAAGTCGTGTGCGAGATGGCGATGGACCTGCTGGCCGACCATGGCGGCCTGCACGAACAGCGCATCGAACAGATCTTCCGTGACGTGCGCCTGACGCGCATCTTCGAGGGCACCAACCAGATCAACCGGCTCGCCATGGTCGAAGACTGGCAAGGGCAGCTGCTCGACCACACCACCAACATCGGAGTTTGAGCATGACCTCATTTGACGCGGACCCATTCTTCCAATATCCCCGCAACGCCGTCGCCACCTCGGCCGGCGAAGTGGCGATGCCCATCCTGTACTACGACGCATCGCAATTGATGGCCTTCTACTGGATCGATTGCGGCCGGGCCCAGGCGCTGCTGGGTGAACCATACGACGTGGTGCGCTTCGGCGGCAAGGCGCTGGCCGTCGTGGCGTTCTACGCGTACCGGCACACGTCCATCGGCCGCTACAACGAAGTGGGCACGGCCATCGCCTGCGTCCCCCGGGGAACCGAGCCGCCGGCCTGGCCGCTGCTGTCGCTGTTCAAGAACCTGGACAGGAACCGGCTCGGCTTCCATGTCGTCGACCTGCCCGTCACCACGCCGGCGGCCTGCGCGGCCGGACGCGACATCTGGGGCTACCCCAAGTTCGTGACCCCGATCGACTTCGCGCTGCAAGGCGCCAGCTTCAGCGGCGCCGTGCACGATCCGGCCGGCGGCGCGCCCATCTTCTCGCTGTCGGGGACGGCCGGCCTGGGCCTCCCCGCGCCGCTGATCAACCTGATCCTGTACTCCACCCACCAGCGCGGCATGCTGCGCGCGCTGATCAACATCCGCGGCAAAGGCCGGCTATGCCTGCCCGGCTCGCTGCGCCTGCGGATCGGTCCCGGCAGCCATCCGATGGCCGAACGGCTGACGGCGCTGGGATTGCAGGACGCCAGGCCGGCGTTCGTCCTCCACACTCACGGCCTCCAGCTACGCCTGAATTCGGGCGCTGTGTTGCCGTGAGCGTCGAAGCACTGAGACCCATCGCCTTCCTTGATGTTGAGTTGTGACGGTGGTTCGGTTCCGCCCCGGGCCACCAAGAACACGCATCAAGAAACGCCCGCTCATGCAGCGGGCGTTGTCATTTCCGGACTACGCAATGGGCCGCAGCGCATCTTGGCCCCATAGTCCAAATATGGGATGATGCGGCATTGTTTCCGACTGCGCCATTCATGACCTCCCAGCTGACAGGCTTTTCCGCGCTCGTGAAGCGGCTACCCCGCTTTGCCGGCGCCCCGGCAATGATGCTGTGGGCCGGCTTGGTCGGCATGGCGGGGGCGCTGGCGACAATCGCCTTTCGCGAAGGCCTGGCCGGCATGCAGTGGCTACTCGTCGGGCACAGCGGATCGTTCGTCGAAATGGCCGCGGCCCTACCCTGGCAGATGCGCATGCTGCTTCCCGCTGCCGGTGGCGTTGTTGCCGGGCTCTTCCTCGTCTTTGCAAAACGATATGCTGCCAACGCGCCAGCCGATTACATGGAAGCCGTCGCACTGGGCGACGGGCGCATTTCCGTACGCCAGACTTTGCTCAACAGCGCATCCTCGCTCTGCACAATCGCCTCCGGCGGCTCGATCGGCCGCGAGGGTTCGATGGTGCAATTGGCGGCCATGTGCGCCTCTTCGATCGGCCGCTTGAGACGCTTCGATGCGCCGCGACTGCGTTTGCTGGTTGCCTGCGGCGCGGCGGCCGGCATCACGGCCGCCTACAATGCTCCGATCGCCAGCGCCTTCTTTGTCACGGAAATCGTATTGGGCACCATGGTCATGGACAGCCTCGGGCCGATCATGATCGCCTCGGTGATGGCAAATATTACGATGCGCCGCTTCCCCAACTACCGGCCGACCTACGAAATGCCGGCGCTGACGGATGTGCCCAACGGTGCGGTGCCGCTTTTTATAGCACTGGGCATCATCGCGGGCCTGATCGCGCCGCAATTCCTGCGCTTGCTGGCGCTGTCCAAGCGCACCTTCGAAACCACGGCGCTCCCCCTGCCGGCACGATTGGGCGTTGGCGGACTGCTGGTGGGCATCGTCTCGGTCTGGGTGCCACAAGTGTGGGGCAACGGCTACAGCGTCGTCAATTCGATGCTCCATTCTCCATGGCTGTGGTCGTCCGTGCTGACTGTCTTGATTTGCAAGGTCATCGCAACGATGTTTACGACCGGCTCAGGCGCCATCGGCGGTATCTTCACGCCTACCCTGTTTCTTGGCGCCGCCATCGGCCAGTTGTTCGGGCAGGCCGTGATCGCGCTATGGCCGGCGGTGGCGCCGACGCCGGCCATCTTCGTCATCGTTGGCATGGGGGCGGTCTTGGCCGCCGCCACCGGTGCGCCGCTGATGGCCATCCTGATGATCTTCGAAATGACGCTCAGCTATCACATCATGCTGCCGCTGATGCTTGCCTGCGTGCTCGCCTATTTCCTGGCCCGTGGCATCGGTAGCCCGTCGATGTACGCCATCACAAGCATACGCAGCCGCGATGAGCGCGAGCGACTGCGTTTGCTGAGCACGCAAATGCGCGAACTCATCCGTCCCGCCGAAACCGTCGTCACGTTGGGGGCGACCCTGGACGACATCACGGCGATGTTTCGTGTCCATCCGGTGAAATATGTCTATGTTGTGGACGATGCCCAGCTCTTCCAAGGCGTGGTGGCGTTGAGCGAAGTTGCAGCGGCCGTCGCCGACGGCACATTCCACCGCAGTCTGCAGGCCGCAGACCTCCTGCGCCGCGATTTCCTGGCCACCATCACGCCAGAAATGTCGCTCGATGAAGCGTTCGAACAGTTCAACCGCCATCATGGCGAACGCTTGCCGGCCGTGGAGAGCAGGGCCAAGCCTGTGCTACTTGGCGCGGTCTACAAGACGGACCTGCTCGACGCCTATGTGCGCCTGAATCGCAGCACCGCGCCCTGACTCGCATGGCCTTCCCATCCGGCGCCCCATGCCGGCCGGGGTTTTTGTTCCCAGCGCTGGAAGTCCTCGCCCTGTCCTGCTCATTCATTGCCGCGCATAGTGTACCGGCGCCATTCCCACATGGCGTGAGAACGCGACGCTGAAGGCGCTTGCCGAGCTGTAGCCGACGCGTTCCGCGACGTCCGCGATCCTGCAATCGTTTCGCAACAGGTTCTTTGCCAGCGCCATGCGCCAGGTGAGCAGGTATTTCATCGGCGCGATTCCCATGGCATCGGTGAACCGCGCAAAGAATGCCGACCGGGAAAGGGCCGCCTCCCGCGCCAACAGCGCGACGGTCCAGGCCTGGTTGGGGACGCGATGCATTCCTCGTAACGCCGCCGCCAGGCGCTCGTCGGCAAGCCCGCGCAGCAGGCCCTTCGACGCTGGTTTTACTTCGTGGCTGCGGATGGCCTCGATCAGAAGAACCTCCAGCATTTTCTGCAGAACGATATCGCGTGCAGGGCGCTGCTCACGGGACTCGTCGCGCACCAGTTCGACAAGCGAAGCCAACCTGCGTGCTCCGTGCACATGGATGAGTTCAGGCAGGAGCGAAACCAGCAACGCCGCATCCGGCGATCCAAAAACACAGTGGCCAACGATCAGCCGAACGTCATGCGGGCCATGTGCAACCCCGAGCCTGAGCTCGCCAGCTCCGAGTGCGAGCGGGGGCGCATCGAACTCCTGGTCCACCGGCGCGATGCTCGACATCGCAAAATCATGCGCGGCAGGGATCAGGACGAAGTCGCCTTCCCTGAGTGGGATGGGCATGCGCCGGTCCAGTGTCAAGAGACAGCCGCCCTCGAGGATGGCGCAATAAAAAGGCTGCCCCATGTCCGAGCGCCGCACCCGCCACGCGCCAGCTCCGGCAACGACTTTCGAGAGCGGCGCACCGGGTTGCAACAACGCGACTACCTCTGCGAACGGATCGATCAAGCCAGGACTCCTGCAAATGAAATGTGGACTTTCGATTGTAGCAAATCCTGCCGCATTGAACTATCGTTCTCACCTCGTTCATCCACTCAAAGGAACCACACCATGAAAACCGTTCTGATCACCGGCTGCTCTTCCGGATTCGGTCTTGAAACCGCCAGTCATTTTCTCGCGCAAGACTGGAAGGTCATCGCCACCATGCGCACACCCCGGCAGCACACGCTTCCGCAATCGGAACACCTGCGCGTGATCGCGCTCGACGTTACCGATCCGCACAGCATCCGTCAGGCGATCGAAGCCGCCGGGCCTATCGACGTGCTGGTCAACAACGCCGGCATCGGCCTGATGGGGATGCTGGAAGGGACCTCCATGGACACCGCGCGCGCGATTTTCGAGACCAACACCATTGGCACGATGGCCGTGACGCAGGCCGTGCTGCCCCAGTTCCGGGCACGGCGAGCAGGCGTCATCGTCAACGTGACGTCGATAGTGACGGCCGCGCCCTTTCCGCTGATTTCTGTCTATTCGGCCAGCAAGGCGGCGGTCGATGCGTTCAGCGTATCGCTGGCGCTCGAGCTGGCGCAGTTCGATGTGCGCGTACGTCTGGTGCAGCCCGGCCGCGCACCCGGCACACGTTTCGGAGAGCACGCGAAAGCCCTGATGACAAGCGACAGCATCCCGGCACCCTACGCATCCTTCGCGCAAGGCATCTTTGAAGGCATGGCGAGTTCGTCTGCGGTCACCAAACCGGAGGACGTTGCGGAAGCAGTCTGGCGCGCGGCAACCGACCCGTCGTGCCCGATTCGGGTTGCCGCAGGCGAGGACGCGCTTGCTCTGCTGTAGTCCTGGCTCCAGGTCCTCGCGGCGGCGGCACAAAATATCAAAACGGATGCGCCGCCCTGTCGCATCATGGCTGCCTTAGCAATCAACCGAGGCCTATGATCTGAAAATGGCGGCCAAAGCCGCTTAGCCCGCGCCGCCTTCGCCGATATCCTGCAACGCCAGGGCCGCCATCGTGCGTATGCCCTCGTACGATTTGGCCGACGCGATAAACCTGCCGTTGTGGCAGAAGCCCGCATCCGCCACACCGGTCACCGCCGCCAGTTCGGCGTCGCGCAGGCCCGCCCACGCTTCGGGCAGGTCGGCCCGCGCGTCGAAACTCTCGGCGCTGACCGATACGGTGTGCAGCATGTGGCGCTGCTCGGCGACGTTGTGGCTGATGACAAACAGCACCTTGGGCATTTCCTTGCGCACCACCTGGCTCCACGGCAGCGCGCCGTTTTTCAGGAACAGGACTTTGCCGCCTTCGAGCACCTCACCCTGCCGGACCTGCTCCAGCGCCAGCAATGCGCCAACCCGGTAGCGCACGGCATTGAGCATGACGTCGGTCAGCATGGCCATCGCGCGGCGGAACTGCTCCATGCGGTAGGCATCCACCGCCTCGCCGTAGCCCAGCCTTTGCTCGTCCAGCCAGTTGGTGTTGTAGCCAGAGACCACGGCCGACAATCCATACCCGCCCGGCGCGCTCTTCGCGGCTCCCACATCCGACAAATCCAGATACTGCACCACGTCCGCATCGATACCGTAGGCCACTTCCCGCGCCTTGTCGTCCGCCAGTTGATGCCCGCTATCCGCCAGCGCCAGCGCCGCGACGCAGCGCGCGCCATACTCGCGCCATACCAGGCCCGCGCTGGCATACGGCACGCCGCTCTGCCGCGCGCCGTCGAAGCCTTTTTGATGGTGGTCGAAGCGGCCGGTGGCCGGATCCCAGACGCCGCCGACATCGACGGCAAAGTCGGCCGCGTCAATGGCCGCCGGATCGCGCGTTCGGATAATGTCCGCGTCGGGGAATAAAATCTTCAGTACGGCGACCGCCCACGCGTCGTCCGCGTGAAACTTGCCGCTATGAGTCGCTATGATCATGCCTGGTCCTATCGTTGAAACGACCGCCATGATATACCCTCACGGCCGCGGCAGTTGACCTCGACGCGGTTTACCCGCCGCCTGCCCGGACGGCGGCCGCGCCGCCGCTGGCAAAGGTGACGTCGATCGCCGCGTGGTCGGAGGGATTGCCGGCCGCCGCCCCGTACAAAGACGCGCTGCGCACCACCAGCTTGCGCGAATAGACGAAGTCGATGGTCGATGCCTCGAACGTCGGGCCGATGAAGTCCTTGCCGGCCTTGACCGCCGCCAGCCCATGCGCCGCGAACGCTTGCTCGATCGCCGCCGACTGCTCGGCGTTGCGCTCGAAGTTATTGAAATCGCCCGTCACGATCATCGGCACATCGCCAGCGGCGTAGGTGCCCAGGTAGCGGCCGATGGCGCGCGCGTCGGCGACATGGGCGGCATATTGGCCGCCGTTGCAATCGGCATGCCCGCCCCAGGCGATGCACAAATGGGTGGTGGCGATCACCACCGTCTCGCCGCTCGCCTTGTTGCGGAACTGGCTGAACACCGCCAGGCGCTCGCCGCCGCCGTCCGCGCTGACCGCGATCCGGGACCACGGCGCGCCGGACGGTTCCCAGCGCGTGCTGTCGTAGAAGATCGAGGCATCCTGGAGTTCGCCGGCCAGCTTGTAGTCCGGGCTGAGCTGGTAGCGGTCGTCCGTCAGCCGGTATTCGTTCTCCTGGGTGGTGACGAAATCGTGGCGTTGCTGGTTGACGTACTGCGACAGCTTGACGATGGGTGGCGGCTGCTTGGCCGGGTCCATCGCCGACCAGGAAAACAGATTGGCCTGCAACACGCGGATGGTGCCGGCCTGGGCCACGTTCGCCGCGGCCAGCGCCAGGATCAGCAAGAGATGAAGGTATTTTTTCGGGGACATGTCCGGCAGCGCGATCTCAGGTTGGTGATGCACGGTGTATGCATCGGCCGCCAGATGATAGCGTGTTCCATCGGCCGGGGGAATCAAGGTCCCAAGTTGGCCTATTGGGGCGCATTGAAGGCCGCCGGCCAGGCGAAATAATCGCCGGCCCGGCGGCGGCCGGCAAACCTTATTCGCTGACCTGAACCACGCGGCCGTTCAATGGCTGCACGGGACGTGCATTCATTTTGTAGAACTTGTGGAATTCGGCCAGCTGTTTCTTCGACAGCTCGACCGGTGTGCGCAGCACCTGCCAGCGCACGCCGTCGCTGCACGGCGGCGTCGTCAACGACCCCATGAACTTGAAGTAGGCATGGTTGGCGGGCAGCACGTCGACCGGGTTGAAGCTGGCCAGCTGCACCGGCTTGCCCTCGGCCGGCAGCGCGTCGAACACCGGCGCCAGCGTCTTGTTCTCGGCGCCTTCCTTGAACAGCACGGCGACCACCGACAGCTTGCCGTCCGCGCTCTTGTGGACGAAGTGCGCCACCATCGGGTAATTGACGCCGTTGATCTTTTCCTCGCTCGGCGTGTGGAAGTGGAACTGCAGCAGGCTGGCGCTATCGTCGCCCGCCTTCAGCACGCTGCCGGGCGGCAGGTTGATCTGCACCGTGTGGCCGTTGTTGATCATCTCGGCGGGGCCTGCCGCGTAATTGAAAGCCAGCGGGGCCAGCGGCGCCTTCTTGACGTTGCGCTCTTCGATATTGATCGGCGACTGTTCCTTGCTCAGTTTGCAGGCGGAGTTCCCCGCCTCCAGGTCGGCCCAATGCGCCGGGTCACCCTTGCCCTGATAGCCCCAGTGCGGATGCTCGGCATGGTCCTGTGCGTAGGCGGCGCATGACATGGCCAGCATGGCGCCGATGGCGAGGATATTCGTTTTTTTCATGTGTTCTCCCTTTCAGTTCAACAGTTATATACGACTTCATCCGGTCTGTTTCAGCATTCGATACTAAGCTCGTCAAAAATTATTGGCTAGGAAAATCCTGCTTGATGCGCCTGAAAAGAGACGCCGCTGTCATTTTCCTGGCGTCCGGCCTGCTTCAGCCACTCGGTGAATATCGCCACGCGCGCGGATGCCTGCCGGCGGCCGATCGCATACGAATAGCTGCCGCTGTCCACCGGCCCTGACAGGCACCGCAGCGCCTCGATGCCGAGCATGGCGCGCACGAACGCCTCGGGCACCACCAGCGCGCCGAGGCCCTGGACGGCGGCCTGGATCGCCAGCACCGTGTTGTCCAGCTCCAGTGTCGGCTCCAGCGCGCCGGCGTCCAGGCCGTGCGCGCGGCACCAGCCCGGCCACAGGTCGGGACGGGAGCGGGTGCCGATGCGCGGCGCCTTGCCCAGCCAGCGCAGCCGGTCCGTCTTGCGCGCGGCCATGCCCGCCATGAAGGCGGGACTTGCAACCAGCACGGAACGCTCCCGCATGAACGTGTGGAACGGCAGGCCGCGCAATTCCGCCACCTCGCGCCGCAGGAACACGTCGGCCGGCGAGGCCGGGTTGATGTCGCCCTCCACGGTGCGGATCTGCACGTTCAGCTGCGGATGGCGCTCGCGGAACGCCGGCAGCTGCGGGATCAGCCAGTGCATCGCCAGCGTCACGCTGGTGTCGACCAGGATGGACGCCTGGCGCCGCGCGCGCCCGCCGGTATCGAGCGCCTCCTTGATCGCCGCCATCTTCGCGCCGACGCTGTCGTGCAGCTTGCGTCCGGCCGGCGTCAGCGTCGCCGGGGCGCCGGCGTTGCGCTCGAACAGCACCTGCCGCAGGTGCGCTTCCAGCGACTGCACCTGCCGGCTGACCGCGCCCGGCGTGAGGTGCAGCGCCTGCGCGGCCTGGCGGAAGCCGCCCTCCCGGACGACGACGCAAAAGACATGCAGGGCATTGAGTGGCAGTTGAAGTGACATGGCGCTCCGCTAGTGTTGAGAAATACTCAACGCATCATACCAAAAACTCGTTTGCCCGCCGGCGGCCGGCACCCCATCATTGCGGCCACAGCGCACAACAGGGAGGACAGGCGATGGGCGAGGCATATTGGTTGTTTGTGGTCATGGTTGTGTTCACCGTCTCCAGTCCCGGCCCCGGCGTGCTGATGACGCTCGATAACGCGGTCGCCGGCGGCTGGCGCGCGGCGATGCAGGGCGTGGTGGGACTGGCCCTCGGCGCGGCGGTGATGGCGGGGCTGTGCTCGGCCGGCATCGGCTTGCTGATCCGTTCCTCGCCGGCGCTGTTCCAGCTGCTCAAATACGCGGGCGTGGCCTACCTGTTCCACCTGTCGTTCAAGACCTGGCGGCGCGATCCACAGACGCAGGCGCCCCGCCGCGAGGCCGCCCCGGCCACCGGCGCGGCCCGCAAGCGCCTGCTGGAAGGCGCGCTGCTCCAGACCAGCAATCCCAAGTCGCTGTTCTTCTTCCTGTCCGTGCTGCCGCAGGTCGCCCACGGCGGCGCCGGCTTGGCGGTCGCCACCTATTGCATCGTGCTGGTCCTGATCCACGGTCTGTATGCCGGCCTGGCCGCCAGGGCCGGCGCCTGGCTGAGCCGCCCGGGCAGCGCGCGCTTGCTGTCGCGCCTGAGCGCGCTCATGTTTTTCGGGTTCGGCATCACGATGCTGACGCTGAAGATTTGACCTGCGGCGCCGGCCCGACGATGTTGGAGGCGATGCGGTTGCGGCCCTGCGACTTGGCCCGGTACAGCGCCTGGTCGGCGGCCCGGACCAGATCGACCGGCTCGGACTCGAAGCGCACCGGCACGAACGACTCGACCCCGGCGCTGAGCGTCACATGGCCGGTGGGGTTGCCGGGATGCTGCAGTTGCAGCGCCTCGATGGCGGCCAGGATTTTCCCGGCCACGGCGATGGCGCCCGCCACGTCGGTCCCCGGCAGCAGCACCGCCAGCTCCTCGCCGCCGTAGCGCGCGGCGACGTCGCCCGGCCGGTGCTTGCTGGCCGCGACCACCTTGCCGATCGCCTTCAGGCATTCGTCGCCGGCGGCGTGGCCGTACAGATCGTTGTACTGCTTGAAGCAGTCGACATCGAGCATGATCAGCGCCAGCGGGCTGGCGCTGCGCATGGCCCGGCTGAATTCGTTCTGCAGCGCGGTGTCGAAATGGCGGCGGTTGCTCAAGCCGGTCAGGCCGTCCTGCATGGCCAACCGTTCCAGCTCGTGGTTCAGCGCCTCCAGCCCGTTGCGGGCCTGGACCAGTTCGTCCTCCGCCTGGCTGCGCCAGCGGATCTGGCGCACCAGCCGCACGCCCAGCAGGCCGACCACCAGCACCAGCAGCAGGATGCCGCCGCTGTCCAGGTACATGTCGCCGCGCCACTGCGCCAGCGCCTCGTCCCTGGACAGCGCCGCCGAGACGACCAGCGGATATTGATCCAGGCGCCGGTAGCTGTTAATCCGCGTCACGCCGTCCTGGGCCGACTGGAAGGTGACGGTGCCGGCGGCGGCCCTCGGCAGGTAGTAGCTAAAGAGCGGCAATTTCGAGATGTCGCGCCCCAGCGATTTTTCGTTGAAGGGCCGGCGCACCAGCAGGATGCCGTCCTCCAGCGCCAGCTGGATGGCGCCTTCCTGTCCGATATTGAAACGCTGGAAGTACTTCTGGAAATACTCCATGTTGATGGTGGCCAGCACCACCCCGCCAAAGCCGCCGTCCGGCCGGTTGAAGCGGCGCGACACCGTCACGATCCAGTCGCCGGTCGATTTGCTGCGCACCGGCGGGCCGATGTGGATGCCCCGGTCCGCATGTTCGCGGTGGTGGATGAAGTACTCGCGGTCCGAGTTGTTCTGCCCGCGCAGCAGCACCGGCTGCGAGTTGACCAGCCAGCGGCCATCGTCGCCGTAGATGAATATCCCGTGCAGCTGCGGCAGTTCCGCGACCCGATGCACCAGCAGGTCGTGGATGCGGCCGTAGTCCGCTCCCGCCGGATCCTGGTGCTCGATGCGCTCCACCAGTCCGACCAGCACCGTGTCGGCTTCCTTGATGGTGTCGTAGGCGTGCTGCGCCACCGCCTCGGCCAGGTTGGCGGCCGCCATTGCCGATTCCTTCAGCTGGACCGTCCGGGCGCGCAGGCTGAGCCAGGCCTGCACGCCGATCAGCGACACGCACACCAGCACCACGAGGAAGATGGCCAGGAACATGGTGGGCAGCCGGGTGCGGCCCTGGGCGGCGGGCTGGCCGGGCGGGTGTTCCGGCGTGTTGCTGGACATCATAGGCGGCACCTCGAAGTGTCATCGACCAGGCAAAGAAGCAGTATGTGCGATTTACGGGGGTGAAAACTCTCAAATTATCACAGCGGGCGGGGTCATTTCCTTCAATACGGCGGCGGCCGCGCCGCGTATCGTCCGCCCCGGCACTGTCAATTCTTATCGGAGACCCCACCATGACCATCCTGATTTCCATGGCCGCCTTCGCGCTGGCCTCATCGATCACCCCCGGCCCGGTCAACATCGTCGCCCTGAGCAGCGGCGCGCGGCACGGCCTGCGCGCCAGCCTGCGCCACGTGACCGGGGCCACCGTCGGCTTCACCGCCCTGCTGCTGCTGACCGGCCTCGGGCTGCACGAACTGCTGGCCCGCGCGCCGGCGCTGACCCGGGCGGTCCAGCTGGCCGGCGTGGCCTTCCTGCTGTTCATGGCGTGGAAGCTGGCGCGCGACGACGGCGCGCTCGCGCCCGGCGCCCACGGCAAGCGGCCGTCGCTGGCGATGGGCGCGGCCATGCAGTGGCTCAATCCCAAAGCCTGGGTGGCGGCGGTGGCCGGCATGGGCGCGTTCGTGGCCGACGGCGATCCCGCGCTGGTGTGGCGGTTCGCCGCGCTGTACTTCGTGATCTGCTATGGCTCGATCGCCTGCTGGGCCTGCGCCGGCGCCTTCCTGGGCCGGCGCCTGGCCGATCCGGCCGCCCTGCGCCGCTTCAACCGCGCCATGGCGCTGCTGCTGGCGGCCAGCGCGCTCTACCTGCTGCTCAGCGCAGGTACTGCCCCGGCGTCGCCGCCAGCAGCTGCTTGAAGGTGCGCTGGAAATGCGCCTGGTCGGCGAAGCCGGTCGCCAGCGCGACCTCGGCGATCGCCGCGCCGCCCTTGAGCAGGCCGCGCGCCAGCTGGATGCGGCGGTTCAGCAGGTAGGCGTGCGGCGTCATGCCGTAGCGCTTGCGGAAGGCGCGGATCAGGTAGGACGGCGACAGCCCGGCCGCGCCGCAGATGTCCTCCAGCCTCAACGCGGCCGCGCAGTTGTCGCGGATGTAGTCGGCCGCGCGGTCGAGCTTGCGGTTGGCCTCGCGCTCGACGATGGCCGCCGGGTCCAGGCTGGACTGCACCTGGCCGAAGAAATCCACCGCCGCGCACTGCCGCAGCAGGTGGTCGGCGCCGTCCGCCGTCAGCACGTCGTAGAAGCGGTTGAAGCCCGCGTACAGCGCCGGCGCCGTGCTCATGGCCGCCGCGAACGGGCGGAAATCGTGGAAGCCCCATTCGCGCTGCAGGCCGGCCAGCCAGGCGCGGTCCACATACAGCATGCGGTAGGCCCAGGTCTCGTCGGCGACCGGGTTGCAGGCGTGGACGTCGCCCGGATTCATCAGCACCACCGTGCCCGGCCCCACCTGCCGGCGCGAAGACTGGTTCAGGTAATCGGTGCGGCCGGCGCGGATCGCGCCGATCGAGAACGTCTCGTGCGCGTGCCTGCCGTAGCAAAGCTTGCGGCCGTCGCCGACCGTGCGCGCCTCGATGAAGGGCAGGCTGGCGTCGCGCCAGAAACGGGATCCGGGTTGGGGGGTATGCTGTGGCATCCCGCCAGCATACCCCATCCGCCAAAAATAATTGCTTTTCCATGTTGACGCTTTTGACAATACTGGTGTTATACTTCACTACAACACCACAAAGGAGATGCCATGAACAAGCCCAGCCGTCTGACCCTGCTGTTATCCGCCCTGATCCTGAGCCACGCCGCCGGCGCCGCCACGCCGGACGAGCAAGCCGCCGCCCTGTTCGCGCCCTACGCCAAGGCCGATGCGCCCGGTTGCGCGGTCGCCGCCTGGCGCGACGGCAAGCCGCTGTTCGCACAGGGCTACGGCGCCGCCAGCCTCGAACACGAAGTCGCCATCGACGCGCACCGCACGGTGTTCGACCTCGCCTCGACGTCCAAGCAGTTCACGGCGGCCGCCATCCTGCTGCTGGTGCAGGACGGCAAGCTCAAGCTGGACGACGACATCCGCCGCTACCTGCCGCAACTGCCCGACTACGGCACGCCGATCACGGTCGACCACCTGTTGCACCACACCAGCGGCCTGCGCGACTACCTGGTGCTGCTGAACCTGGCCGGCGTCGACGACGGCGACGTCAGCACCAGCGCCGACGCGCTGGCCGCCATCGCGCGCCAGCAGGGCCTGAACTTCCAGCCCGGCAGCGCCTACGCCTACAGCAACACCGGCTACTTCCTGCTGGCTCAGATCGTCGAGAAAGTCAGCGGCAAGAGCCTGGCCGCATTCGCCAAGGCGCGCATCTTCGAACCGCTGGGCATGGCCGACACCAGCATCCTCGACGATCACGCCAAAGTGGTGCCGCACCGCGCCACCGCCTACCGTCCGAACGGCCCCACCGGCTTCGTGCAGCTGATGTCGAACTGGGAGCAGACCGGCGACGGCGCGGTCCAGTCCACCGTGGCCGACCTGGCCAAGTGGGACGCCAATTTCTACCAGCCCAAGGTGGGCGGCGCCTGGCTGGTCGAGCAGCTGCAGGCGGTGGGCAAGCTCAACGACGGCACCCCGCTGCACTACGCGCGCGGCCTGATGGTGGACCAGTACCGCGGCCTGGACATCGTCGGCCACGGCGGCGCCTTCGCCGGCTACCGGTCTGAACTGATCCGCCTGCCGGCACTGAAACTGGGCGTGGCCGTGCTGTGCAACCGTCCCGACGTGGCCCCGGCCAGGCTGGCGCGCCAGGTGGCCGACATCTACGCGGCCGGCGACTTCCCGGCCGCGGCCGCGGCGGCCGAGCCGGCGGCGGTGGCCCTGGCCGATCCGGCCCGCTACGCCGGCGTGTACTGGAACGCGCGCGAGGGCATGGTGCGCCGGGTGGAAGCGCAGGACGGCAAGCTGTGGTACACCGCGCCGGGCATGAAGCAGGAACTGCTGCCGGTGGCGGAAGGCCGCTTCGTGCGCGATCCCAAGCGCACGGCCCAGCCCGCCATGATCACCGAACGCACGCTGGTGGTGGAGCGTCCGGGCGAACCGCCGGCCCGCTTCGAACGGGTGGCCGCCGGCGCCATGACGCCCGCGCAGCTGGCCGCCGTGGCGGGCAGCTACCACAGCGACGAGCTCAACGCGACCTTCACGCTCAAGCTCAAGGACGGCAAGCTGTGGATGACGGTGCCGCGCTTCGGCGAGCAGCCGCTCGACAATGTGTTCGCCGACGCCTTCGGCGCCGCCGGCGCCGTGCTGCGGCTGGAGCGCGACCGCGCCGGCAAGGTCACCGGCATGGTGGCCTACGTCGGCCGCGCCAACGGCATGAAGCTGGTGCGCCGCGGCTGAGTCCGCCCTTGCGCGCAACGCCCGGGACGGCCGGGCGTTGCCGTCGGATTTCGCGCAACGGAGAAAACACTAGACGACTGGTCTAATTGTGTTGTGATGTGTCCACCATGACGACAGAACACCAAAACGTCCGCCAGCACATCCTGGACACGGGCAAGACCATCATCACCGGCAAAGGCTTTGCCGGCGTGGGCTTGAACGAGATCCTGACGGCGGCCGGCGTGCCCAAGGGCTCCTTCTACCACTACTTCAAGTCCAAGGAGTTGTTTGGCGAGGCGCTGCTGGAAGACTATATCGAGCGCTACCTGGCGCAGATGGACGTCACCCTGCGCCAGCCCGGCCAAAGCGCGGCGCGTTCGCTGATGGACTACTGGGCCAGTTGGGACGACCTCGACGCGGACAGTTGCGATTGCCGCTGCCTGGTGGTCAAGCTCAGCGGCGAGGTGGCGGACATGTCGGAAGCCATGCGCACCACCCTGCTGGACGGCACCAACCGCATCGTCGGCCGGCTGGCCGACAGCATCGAGCGGGCGTTGGCGGACGGTTCGCTGCGCGACGTCAGCGATGCGCAGCACACCGCGCTGGCACTGTACCAACTGTGGCTGGGTGCGGCGCTGCTGACCAAGTTGCGGCGCGAACCCAGCGCGTTGCGCGCCGCCTGGCAAGCCACGCTCTCCATCCTCAACCTCGGGGGGCAAGTCTGACATCCGGCCACGAGCCCTTCAGTAGCGGCTCGTTACTGAAGAGCTCGTGTCCGAATGTCAGACTTGACCCCAATTTTTTGCCACTATTCTAGACGACCAGTCTAATATCAGGAGCCAGCATGAAGAATTTTGAATTCCACAACCCTACCAAGATCGTCTTCGGGGCCGAAACCGTCGCCCAACTGTCCCGGCTGGTGCCGGAATCGGCCCGCGTGCTGATCCTGTACGGCGGCGCCAGCGCCGAGAAGACCGGCACCCTGGCCGAGGTGCGCCAGGCGCTCGGCGCCCGCGTCAGCCGCGAGTTCGGCGGCATCGAACCCAATCCCAGCTATGAGACCCTGATGCGCGCGGTCGACCAGGTGCGCCGCGACGAGATCGACTTCCTGCTGGCCGTCGGCGGCGGCTCGGTCATCGACGGCACCAAGTTCGTCGCCGCCGCCGCGCTGTACGACGGCGAGCCGTGGGAGATCGCCCAGAGCGGCGGCGCCAAGGTGCGCCGCGCCCTGCCCTTCGGCGCCGTGCTGACCCTGCCCGCCACCGGCTCGGAGATGAACAACGGCGCCGTGGTCACCCACAAGGCCAGCCACACCAAGCTGCCGTTCCGCAGCCCGCTGCTGTTCCCGCAGTTCTCGGTGCTCGATCCGGCCAAGACCTTCACGCTGCCAACCAAGCAGGTCGCCAACGGCTTGGTCGACGCCTTCGTCCACACGGTCGAGCAATACCTGACCTACCCGGTGCAGGCGCTGGCGCAAGACCGCTTCGCCGAGGGCCTGCTGCAGACGCTGGTCGAGATCGCGCCGCAAGCGCTGGCCGCGCCGGACGACTACGCCACCCGCGCCAACCTGATGTGGACCGCCACCCTGGCGCTCAACGGCCTGATCGGCGCCGGCGTGCCGCAGGACTGGGCCACCCACATGATCGGCCACGAACTCACCGCGCTGTACGACATCGACCACGCGCGCACGCTGGCGCTGGTGCTGCCGTCGCTGCTGGACGTACAGCGCGACAGCAAACACGCGAAGCTGCTGCAATATGGCGAGCGTGTCTGGGGCATCCGCGACGGCAGCGACGAGCAACGCATCGACGCCGCCATCGCCCACACCCGCGCGTTCTTCGAAGGCCTGGGCATTCCGACCCGCTTGTCGGCCTACCAGCTGGGCCAGGAAGCGGTGGAAGCCGTGCTGGCGCAACTGCAGGCGCACGGCATGACCAGCCTGGGCGAACACCGCGACATCGACCTGGCCCGCAGCCGCCGCATTCTTGAAGCCGCACTGTAATTCCACCTCACACACAAAGGACACGACATGAACATCCTGATGGTACTCACCTCGCACGACCAACTGGGCAACACCGGCCACAAGACCGGCTTCTGGCTGGAGGAATTCGCCGCGCCGTACTACGCGCTGAAGGAAGCCGGCGCCAAGCTGACGCTGGTCTCGCCGCTGGGCGGCCAGCCGCCGCTGGACCCGAAGAGCGACGCGCCCGAATCGCAGACCCCGGCCACCATCCGCTTCAAGGCCGACCCCGAGGCGCAGGCCGCGCTGGCCCACACCGGCAAGCTGGCCGATGTCTCGGCCGCTGATTTCGACGCCGTGTTTTATCCGGGCGGCCACGGCCCGCTGTGGGACCTGGCCGAAGACCGCGCCTCGATCGCGCTGATCGAAGCCATGCTGGCGGCCGGCAAGCCGGTGGCGGCGGTGTGCCACGCGCCCGGCGTGCTGCGCCACGTGAAGGCGGCCGACGGCAGCCCGCTGGTGCGCGGCAAGCAAGTGACCGGCTTCACCAACACCGAAGAGGAAGCGGTCGGCCTGACCCAGGTCGTGCCCTTCCTGGTCGAGGACATGCTGAAGGAAAACGGCGGCATCTACTCCAAGCTCGGCGACTGGCAAGCCTACGCGGTCACCGACGGCCTGCTGGTGACCGGCCAGAACCCGGCCTCGTCGGAAGCGGCCGCCGCCGCGCTGCTCAAGCTGCTGGCCTGATCACCACATCAGGTCGTCGGGGATCTGGAAGGCGGCGTACGGATCGTCTTCCTCCACCGCGGTGGTGCTCTTGTTGACGCGCACCACCAGCGCCGGATCGCGCTCGGCGATCTTGTCGGCGATCACGCGCGGCACCAGTTCGGCCACGCCGTTCAGCACCACGATCACCAGCCGCCCCGCGACCAGGTGCTCGCGCACCGCCGCCGTCACGAACATGCGCTCGATCTTGCTGCCGTGCGTGTAGTTGTAGGCGATGTCGCCGTTGTGGCCCTTGCTCTGGCGGTTCTGCTGCACCATCTGCGCGATCTGCGCCAGGATGGCTTTCTGCTGCGCGGCCGCGTCGCGCTGCGCGTTCAGTTCGCGGTTGCGCTCGGCCAGCTTGCGCTGCGCCTCCTGCGCGGCCAGCTTGGCTTCGTCCACGCTCTGCGTGCCGGTGCGGCGCTCTTCCTTCTTCTGCTTGCTCTTTTCCTGATTGGCGACCTTGACCTTGTTCTTGGCCACCAGGCCGGCCTTCAGCAATTGATCTTGTAACGAAACCATGTGTACCACTCCATAAAAAAGGTCCGCCGCCCCTGCGGGCAGCGGCCTCCATTATAGGCCAGGCGCTGCGGCCACCCCCTGCGAGGCCAGCGAGGCGCGCAAGGTCATCGTCACCGGATAGCCGCGCGTGACGGGACGCTGCAGGTCGTAGCAGCTGTTGAGCAAGGCGTTGATGCCGTTCTGCGTCATCTCGCGCCACGGCATGTGCACCGTGGTCAGGCGCGGCGCCGAGAACTCCGCGCTGGGCGTGTCGTCGTAGCCGATCACCGACAGCTCGTGCGGCACGCGGATGCCGGCCTCCTGGAAGTAGGACAGCGCGCCCACCGCCATCTCGTCGTTGGCGCAGAACAGCGCGCTGCACGGATGCTTCGAGTCCATCAGCTCCTTGGCCGCCGACCAGCCGCCGGCCGGCGAGAAGTCGCGCTCGGTCACCCACAGCTTGCCGGTGTCGACGCCGTTGGCGCGCAGCTCGTCAAGGAAGGCGTTGACCCGCACCACGTTGTCGGGCAGGCTGGCCGGGCCGGCCACCACGGCGATCTGGCGGTGCCCGTGGTCGAGCAGGGTGCGCGCCGCCATCCGCCCGCCCAGCATGTGGTCGACCGTGAAGCACTGCCCGGCCAGGCTGTCGAAACTGTGGTTGAGCACCACCATGCGCTTGTGCTGGAAGCGCAGCGCGGCGATGTCCTCCTCCTGCAGCACATTGGTCATCAGGATCAGGCCGTCGCAGCCGCGCTCGATCAGGAAGGCGATGCCCTCGATCGCCTGCTGGCGCGCGCCGCCCAGGCCGGCGCCGAAGGCCACCACCATGTGCAGGCCGGCCGCGCGCAATTCGTTGTCGATGATTTGCAGGATGGGCGTGTAGAAGGTGCCGCTGAGCACCGGGATGTACACGCCGATCATCTGGCTCGACCCCGACAGCAACGTGCGCGCCGCGTGCGAGGGCCGGAAGTCCAGCGCCTCGATGGCCGCCCGGACCCGCGCCAGCGTGGCCGGCGACACCGAACCCTTGCCGCTGACCACGCGCGAGGCCGTGCCCAGTCCTACGCCCGCCAGGCGGGCTACGTCTTTGATGGTGGCCATGGCGACCGCCTTTCCGATGGGGTGTGCATGTCAAAGTGTCTCATTTTGGAAACGTTCCCAGCCATGTTGCACGGCTTGCTTTCCTCTGTCAACGAAAACCCGGCCCCACTTATGCGGCATCGCAAATTGACTTTGAAATTCGTTCGGTGCTATATTTGCCACGTGAATTGGAAACCTTTCCAATTCTGGAAAGCGGGAAGTTGGCAGCGGGCAGTTCAAAAAAAACACAGGAGATGACATGCACTATCCAAAGACACGACAAAAATTAATGAGCCTGGCGGTGGCCGGCGCCTGCGCGGCGGCGGCCGCCCAGGTGCTGGCGCAGGAAGCGCCCGTCAAGGCTGCCGAACCGGAAGTCCAGAGCGTGGTGGTGACCGGTATTCGCCAGAGCTTGCTTTCGTCGATGAACCTCAAGCGCAATTCCGACGGCATCGTCGACGGCATTGTGGCCGAGGACATCGGCAAGTTCCCCGACACCAACCTGGCCGAATCGCTGCAGCGCATTTCCGGCGTGTCGATCGACCGTTCGATCGGCGAGGGTTCCAAGATCACGGTGCGCGGCGTCGGCCCCGACTTCAACCTGGTGCTGCTGAACGGCCGCCAGATGCCGACCTCCAACCTGGGCGACCTGAACGGCCGCGCCTTCGACTTCGCCAACCTGGCGTCGGAAGCGATCGCGCAGCTGCAGGTGTACAAGACCAGCCGCGCCGAAACGCCGACCGGCGGCATCGGCGCCACCGTCAACGTGATGACGGCGCGTCCGTTCGACCGTCCGGGCATGCATTCGAGCGTGGGCGTCAAGGGCGTGTACGACAGCACCAACGGCAACCTGCCGGGCGACATCAAGGCCAGCCGCTCAACCACGCCGGAACTGTCCGGCCTGTATTCGAACACCTTCGACAACAACAAGTTCGGCGTGGCGCTGACCGGCAGCTACCAGGAACGCAACCTGGGCTACAACACCGCGGCCGTCTCCAACGGCTGGAAGGGCCCGTTCCGCGGCGACGACAACAGCTGGGGCACGATTCCGCAGGACGGCGCCATCAACCGCCCGGGCGCGAGCGACCTGTACTCGGTGCCGCAAAACCTGAACTACAACTTCAACGGCGTCAAGCGCCAGCGCACCAACGCCCAGCTGACCTTGCAGTACAAGCCGGTCGACAAGCTGGTCACCACGCTGGACTACACCTATTCCGAAAACAAGATCCAGACCAAGCGCAACGACATCTCGGCCTGGTTCAACTTCGGCAAGTCGAACAGCTCGTGGACCGGCGGCCCGGTCCAGAGCCCGCTGATCTACAAGGAAATCCTGGACGGCACCTCGGACATCGCCATGGGCGGCGCCGACTTCGCCACCAAGACGCAGAACAAATCGCTGGGCTTCAACGCCGTCTGGAAACCGACCAACGACCTGCGCTTCGAGCTCGACACCCACCACTCGACCGCCGAGTCGCGCGCCGACAGCCCCTTCGGTTCGAGCAACACGCTCGGCACCGCCAGCTTCAGCCGCGGCGACACCACGGCCGACTTCAGCCACGACTTCCCGGTGCTGAGCATCTCCGGCGCCGACTTCACCAAGGCGCCGCAGCAAGTCACCGGCTCGGTGTTCACCAACGGCTACATGAAGGGCGAGGTCGACCAGACCCAGGTCAAGGGCGCGTGGAAAGTGCTGGACGCGTCCGAGCTGAAGTTCGGCGCCACGGTGTCCGAGGTGAAGAACCGCTCGGCCTTCTCCAACCAACAGCGCGACACCTGGGGCGGCGCCACCAAGCCGTCCGACTATCCTAGCAGCGTGTGGCATCCGGAGTCGGTGCGCCAGTACTTCGACCACATCGACGGCAGCGGCAGCCCCAGCCTGTTCAACCAGTTCTACACCTTCAACTTCGCCCAGGTGCGCCAGCTGGCGGCGGCCGCCTCCGGCCAGCCGGCGCTGTACCTGCCGAAGACCACCTTCGACCACGACGCCCGCACCACCGAGAAATCCAACTCGGCCTACGTCCAGTTCAACACCGACTGGGACACCAAGCTGCCGATCCGCACCTCGGTCGGCCTGCGCTACGAGACCACCGACGTCACCTCGACCGCGCTGGTGCCGGCCGCCACGGGCATCAGCTGGGTGTCGCAGAACGAGTTGCCGATCACCTTCGGCGACCCGACCTTCACCACGCTGTCCGGCAAGTACCACAACCTGCTGCCGAGCTTTGATTCCGACATCGAGCTCACGCCGAACCAGAAGCTGCGCCTGAGCCTGGGCGAGACCATCGGCCGTCCGCGCTACGACCAGATCCAGGGCGGCACCACGCTGGACTCGCTGGTGCGCGCCAACGGCGGCACCGGCAGCCAGGGCAACCCGGCGCTGAAGCCGGTCAAGTCCAAGAACCTGGACCTGTCCTACGAGTGGTACTACGGCAAGCAGAACTTCTTCTCGCTGGGCTACTTCCGCAAGAACCTGGAAAACTACGCCGGCCAGTCGCAGTTCGACGCCACGCCGTTCAACCTGCACACGCCGGTGGGCGGCAAGTTCTGGAACGAGGCGCTGGCCAACGGCTGCACCACCGCCGACACCACCTGCATCCGCGACTACATCTTCAAGAACCACGACGGCGCGCCGGGCGTGACGCGCGGGGCCGATGCCAACGGCCATGCCACCGGCACCATCGTTGGCCAGCCGAGCGATCCGATCGCCAACTTCAAGATCAACTCCTTCTCCAACCAGAAGGCGGCCAGCCTGAACGGCCTGGAGGTGAACTTGCAGCACATGTTCGGCAACAGCGGCTTCGGCGTGTCGACCAACTACACCTATGTGCACTCGGGCCTGAAGTACGACAACGCCAAGCTGGGTGAGCAGTTCGCGCTGGTCGGCCTGTCGAACTCGTCGAACGTGGTCGGCATCTACGAGGACAAGAACTTCACCGCCCGCCTGGCCTACAACTGGCGCGGCGAGTTCCTGTCGTCGACCTTCGACGGCTCCGGCCCGAACCCGCAGTACGTGGAAGCGTACGGCCAGGTCGACATCAGCATCGGCTACAACTTCAACGAGAAGCTGAGCTTCCAGTTCGAGGGCATCAACGTGGGCAACTCGATCCAGCGCGTGCATAGCCGCACCAAGCAGCAGCTGGAGTCGGTCACGCAGCAGGGGCCGCGCTACATGATCGGCGCGCGCTACAAGTTCTAACCGGCAGTTGATCGTTCCGGGGCCGCTGACTGTCAGCGGCCCTTTTCGGTTAGACTTTAGCAATCTCATCCTTAAACCAAGGCGAGCAATATGGTCCGACGCATCGTGATTGTGGGAGGCGGTTCCGCCGGCTGGCTGACGGCCGGCCTGATCGCGGCCGACCACCAGGGCACGTCGCTGCACATCACCCTGATCGAATCGCCCGACATCGCGCCCATCGGCGTGGGCGAAGGCACCTGGCCCAGCATGCGCGACACGCTGCGCCGCATCGGCGTGTCCGAATCCGATTTCTTCCGCGAGTGCGACGCCTCGTTCAAGCAGGGCTCGCGCTTCAACCGATGGGTGAGCGGCGCGGACAACGACTATTACTTCCATCCCTTCGTGCTGCCGCAAGGCTACGACGAAGTGAACCTGCCGGAGCAATGGCAGGCGCAGCATCCCGGCATCCCGTTCGCCGACCTGGTCAGCTACCAGCCGCACCTGTGCGTCCACGGCCGCGCGCCCAAGCAGGTGGTGACGCCGGAGTTCTCGTCGGTGGCCAACTACGGCTACCATCTCGACGCCGGCAAGTTCGGCGTCTTCCTGCGCAAGCACTGCCTGGAAAAGCTGGGCGTGCACTACGTGCCGGACAACGTGGTCGCCATCGCCAGCCACGACAACGGCGACATCGCCGCGCTGCACACCCAGGCCCACGGCGCGCTGGAAGGCGACCTGTTCATCGACTGCACCGGCATGCAGTCGCTACTGCTGGGCAAACACTACGCCGTGCCCTTCCTGTCGCAAAAACACGTGCTGTACAACGACACGGCGCTGGCGGTGCAGGTCCCCTACCCCGACGACGATTACCCGATCGCCTCGCAGACCTCGTCCACCGCGCAAAGCGCCGGCTGGATCTGGGACATCGGCCTGCCGACCCGGCGCGGCGTGGGCCACGTGTACTCCAGCGCCCACATCGGCGACGAGCAGGCCGAGGCCGAGCTGCGCCGCTACATCGCCGGCACCGGCGGCCCGCGGGACATCCCGCCACCGCGCAAGCTCAGTTTCAACCCCGGGTACCGCGAACGCTTCTGGCACCGCAACTGCGTGGCCATCGGCCTGTCGGCCGGCTTCATCGAGCCGCTGGAAGCGTCGGCCCTGGCGCTGGCGGAAATGTCGGCCGCCATGGTCAGCGACGAACTGCCGGCCACGCGCGCGGCGATGGACATCGTCGCGGCCCGTTTCAACGACGCCTTCACCTACCGCTGGGAACGGGTGATCGACTTCCTCAAGCTGCACTACGTGCTGAGCCAGCGCCGCGACAGCGACTACTGGCGCGACAACACCGCCACCGTCCCCGACCGGCTGAACGATCTGCTGACCTTGTGGCGCCACCGCGCGCCATCGCGCAACGACTTCAACCGCATCGAGGAAGTGTTCCCGTGGGCCAGCTACCAGTACGTGTTGTACGGCATGGGCTTCCGCAGCGAATTCATGAATCCCCAGCCGCGCCAGGCCGCGCTGGCCAACGGCTATTTCCGCGAGGCCGCCGAGCTGACCCACAAGATGCTGGGCGGACTGCCGGACAACCGCACCCTGATCAACCACATCAAGCGCCACGGCTTGCAGAAAATCTAAATCACGAGAGACCCCATGCCGAACATCGTATTGCTCAACAATGTAGACCACAAGGACCTGCGCATCATCACCCGCCACGGCGCGCAGTTCGGCGACCGCCAGATGTGGGCCACCACCTTCCCGGCCGAGTTCCGCGACGTGCAGGCCTGCTACCCCATCGTGTTCCGCAAGACCACGGACGGCCTGGGCTTCGAGCCGGTCGCGCTGTTCGGCTTCCAGGAAGACGAGAACCTGTTCCTCGATGGCCAGCGCTGGGACGCGCCCTACGTGCCGCTGATGATCGAGCGCCAGCCCTTCCTGATCGGCGTCAACGGCAGCGAGCTGATGGTGCACATCGACGCCGACAGCCCGCGCGTCAGCCGCGACGAGGGCGAGCCGGTGTTCCTGCCGCTCGGCGGCAACACTGAATTCCTGGAACGGGCCAGCTCGATGCTGCTGTCCATCCACCAGGGCCTGCAGGCCACGCCGGCCCTGCTGTCGGCGCTGCTGCAGCACGAGCTGCTGGAAAGCTTCGTGCTCGACGTCGAGCTGAACGACGGCTCGCAGAACCGCCTGGTCGGCTTCTACACCATCAACGAGGACAAGCTGGCGGCGCTGGACGCGGACGCCGTGGCCGCGCTGCACCGCGCCGGCCACCTGCACAGCATCTACATGGTGCTGGCCTCGCTGTCGAACTTCCGCATGCTCATCGACCGCAAGAACGCCGCCCATGCCTGAAGCCCTGCGCGAGATCAGCGGCCTGGGCGTCAACGACCTGGGCGACGACATCCTCACCGCCACCGAGCCGCTGGTGCTGCGCGGCCTGGCCGCCAGCTGGCCGATGGTGCGCGCCACGCTGGCGGACGAGCGCGGCGGCGACGCCTACCTGCGCAGCCACTACCGCGACGCCACCGTCGGCGCCATGCTCGGCCCGCCGGAAGCGGGCGGCCGCTTCTTCTACAACGCCGACATGAGCGGCTTCAATTTCTACCCGGTGCACGCCAAGCTCACCGCCGTGCTGGACGAGATCGAAGCCAAGCGCCACCAGGCCAATCCGGCCACCGTCTACGTCGGCTCGACCACGGTGGAAACCTGCCTGCCCGGCTTCCGCGAACAGAACGACATCAACCTGGGCGGGCGCGACGCGCTGGCCAGCATCTGGATCGGCAACCGCACCCGCATCGCCGCCCACTACGACGTGCCGGACAACCTGGCCGTGGTGGCGGCGGGACGGCGCCGCTTCACGCTGTTCCCGCCGGAGCAGCTGAAGAACCTGTACATCGGCCCGCTGGACTTCACGCCGGCCGGCCAAGCCGTCAGCCTGGTGGACCTGCTGAACCCGGACTTCGACAAATATCCGAAATTCGCCGAGGCGCTGGCGCACGCGCGCACCGCGGAGCTGGGGCCGGGCGACGCCATCTTCATCCCCAGCATGTGGTGGCACCACATCGAGGCGCTGGACCCGTTCAACGTGCTGGTCAACTACTGGTGGCGCCAGTCGCCGGACTACATGGACACGCCGACCAGCGCGCTGATGCTGGCCTTCCTCACCATGCGCGACCTGCCGGCGGCGCAGCGCAAGGCGTGGCAGGAGATCTTCCGCCACTATATTTTCGAGGCCGACGAGACCACGGCCGCACACATTCCCGAGCACGCCCGCCATGTGCTGGCGCCGCTCAACGACGATGCCGCGCGCGTGCTGCGCGCCCAGACACTGAAAAAAATACACCGATAAATACACCAACCAGGAGACATCGATGAACCCAGGCACCCGAGATCCGAACACCCGCCGGCCAGTACGCCGCGTCGTCATCGCCGGCGGCGGCACCGCCGGCTGGATGGCGGCGGCCGGCATCGCCAAGGTGCTGGGCAAGCGGCTCGACATCACGCTGGTCGAATCCGACGAGATCGGCACGGTGGGCGTCGGCGAGGCCACCATACCAACGCTGATCAATTTCCACAATCTGCTGGAGATCAACGAACAGGAATTCATGGCCGAGACCCAGGCCACGTTCAAGCTGGGCATCAGCTTCGAGGGCTGGCGCAACGTCAAGGAAGACTACATCCACTCCTTCGGCATGACCGGCACCGACCACTGGACCGCAGGCTTCCAGCACTTCTGGCACAAGGGCGTCGAGCGCGGCCTGGCCGGCGACTACGGCGACTACTGCCTGGAGCTGAAGGCCTCGCTGGAAAACCGCTTCGCCCACCTGCCGGACAACGGCATGAACTACGCCTACCACCTGGACGCCAGCCGCTACGCCAAATACCTGCGCCGCCTGAGCGAGCCGCGCGGCGTCAAGCGCGTCGAAGGCAAGATCGTGCGCTACACCCAGCACGCCGACAACGGCGACGTGCGCTCGCTGGTGCTGGAATCGGGCCAGGAAATCGAAGGCGACCTGTTCATCGACTGCACCGGCTTCCGCGGCCTGCTGATCGGCGAGGCCATGCAGGAGCCGATGGAGGACTGGTCGCAATGGCTGTTCTGCGACCGCGCCATCGCGGTGCAAACCGAGTCGGTGGGCGACGCCGTGCCGCTGACGCGCTCGATGGCGCACCAGGCCGGCTGGCAGTGGCGCATCCCGCTGCAGCACCGGGTCGGCAACGGCATCGTGTATTCAAGCCGCCACCTGGACGACGACGCGGCGATGAAACAGCTGCTGTCCAACGTCGAGGGCAAGACGCTGGTCACGCCGCGCGTGATCAAGTTCAAGCCCTGCCAGCGCAAGCAGACGTGGAAGGGCAACGTGGTGGCGATCGGCCTGGCCAGCGGCTTCCTGGAGCCGATCGAATCGACCAGCATCCACCTGATCCAGCGCGCCGTGGTGCGCCTGATGCAGACCTTCCCCACCGACGGCATCAGCCAGGCCGACATCGACGAGTACAACCACCAGTGCAACACCGAGATCGAACACATCCGCGATTTCATCATCCTGCACTACCACGTCAACAACCGCACCGACTCGCCGTTCTGGACCGAGGCGCGCGAGATGAGCATCCCCGCCTCGCTGCGGCACCGCATCGACCTGTTCCGCGAGACCGGCCGCGTGTTCCGCGTGCCGAACGAGCTGTTCGCGGAGAACTCGTGGATCCAGGTGATGCTGGGCCAGGGCATCATGCCGCGCTCGCACCACCAGACCGCCGACCTGATGGGCGACGAGGAACTCAAGCACTTCCTGGGCGGCATCAAGTCGCGCGTGGACCGCATCGTGGTGCAGCTGCCGACGCACCAGGCCTACGTGGAGCGCTACTGCGGCCGCGCGGAGGGCGCCAGGGCCGCCTGACCGGACTGCCGCGCCAGCCAGGCGTCGGCCGCCGCCAGCGGCGACAGGCCCTGGCGGCAAATCATGTAGTCCAATTCGCTGATGGCGCGGTTGCCCAGGCTGAGTTCGCCCAGCTGCGCCAACACCTCGGGCGCCATGCGGGCGGCGCATGCCTCGCGCACGATCAGCGTCGCCTCATCGTGCCCGCCCAGCAAACCCAGCGGTTCGGCCAGCGCGCGGATGCGCAAGCCGTGGTGCAAAAACTGCGGATGCCACAGCGGCACGACCAGCCATTCGCCCCGGCGCACGGCATCCTCATAACGGCGGAAGCAATCGTCTTCGCTGCCGTTTTCGAAGCGGTAGCCCAGCTCTTCCAAACCGTACGCCGCCATCATGCGGCGGGAAAAGCGGCTGATGCCGGCGCCCGGATTGATGCCCTGTAAAAGCTTGCTCATGCGCGCGGCCACCTCCGGCCTGGCGAGATCCTCGACCGAAGCGACCTCCTCCTCCGGCACGTAGTCGGGTACACCCCAGATGCAATACGGCTGGTACAGCACGCCGAGCTTGCGCGTCTGCGCCAGGTACGGCGCCAGGTAGGCGCCATGGCTGGACGACAGCCATGCCGAGGCCAGCATGTCGACGTCACCCTCGCCGTAACGGCGGAACATTTCTTCATGCGGCGAAGCCGAACTCCGCACCTCATAGCCGTGGCCTTCAAGGATGCGCTGGACGATGGCCGCGCTGGCGGCGTGAAAGCTCAGGCCGATATGGCCCAGCCGGATGATCTGTTTCATTTGGAATGCCTTTGAAAGTTGAATGCCAGACGCATGGTAGGCGGGCGGCCGCCGTCCAAAAAGACCGGAATCCAGGAATGACTTTCAAACGGAACGCGAAAGTGCCGGGACAACAACACTCCGTTGAAATATTTATCTTCTCGTATTTTTAAGTAGTAATATTACAAACCCATCCAGTCCACAGACGATTGGAGGCAAAAAACCATAAAACACGGAGACAAACATGAAACTTCATTGTAGTTTAGTTTCACAACTGAAATGCATCACGGCCACGGGCGTGCTTGCCCTGCTGGCCGCCTGCGGCGGCAATGACAGCGCGAGCACCGCCGCCCCGGCCAACAAGCTATTGGCCAGCATGATGGTCGCGGCCGCGCCGCCGGCCCCGGCCAGCATCCGCATGCACTTCCACCGCGCGGCAGGCGATGCCAGCCAGTGGGGCGTGTACTCGTGGGACGGCCCGGTCAATCCGAGCGCCGGATGGATCACCGGCCGCTTCATGATGACCCAGGGCGACGACTTCGGCGGCTACGTCGACATTCCCGTCAACACCGCCAAATCCGCGATCTGGTTCCTGGTCACCGACGGCAGCGGCAACAAGAATTGCGGCAGCGACCAGTCGGCCAACTTCACGCCCGACATCGCCAGCAAAGGCCAGGAAGTCTGGATGCTGGAAGGCGACTGCACCGTCTACAGCGCGCCGCCCACCATCAGCTACGGCAACCTCAACAACGCCAGCGCGCACTGGCTGTCGGCCGCGACGCTGGCCTGGCCGGGCGCGCCGGCCGGCGGCAGCTACAAGTTGTACTACGCGGCCAACGGCGGCCTGGGCTCGGACGCCGGCGGCGTCACCGGCGCCGACGGCAGCATCGCGCTCGCCACCGG